>NZ_JBLUPW010000003.1:0-262416 GCF_048068175.1 Pseudomonas sp. NY15356
GGTAATTCATGTGTACGTACCCGGGTTGGGGCGGTTGGCCCCTTTGGCGCGCCCCCCGCCGGCGCCCACCCCGGGCGCGGGGGGGGGGTGCGGCGCGGGGTGGGCCCGCGAAAGGGCTGCGAAGCAGCCCCCAGGTGCTACGGCGTAAATGGAGCCGCCACGGGTGCCTCGAGAATGCGCACATCCGGCAGGTTCATCGCAGCCGCCTCCTCCTGCAAGAACTGACTCAAGCGCCGCAAACGCTCCCCACCCGGCCGCGTCCGAGGCCACACCAGGTAGTAATCCATGCCACTGGGCACAGCCGTCGGCCACGGCAGGCTCAACCGCCCCTGGGCGACATCCTCGGCGACCATCAGCAAGTCGCCCATGGAAATGCCATAGCCACGTGCCGCCGCGATCATGCCCAACTCCAAGGTATCGAACACCTGCCCGCCTTTGAGCGAGACCTTGTCGGCAAGCCCCATGCGCGCCAGCCAGGCACGCCAGTCGCGCTTATCGGGCGTGGGATGCAGCAACTCGATACCCGCCAGGCGCCGTTCGTCCCAGGGCCCGTCCTTGAGCAGGTCGGGCGCCCCCACCGGGATCAACAACTCCGAGAACAGCCGCCGCACTTCCCAGTCGGCCGGGAACACCCCGTCGCTGAGCAGCACCGCGCAATCGAAGGGCTCCTGGTTGAAGTCCACGTGGTCCACATCCATCCAGGCACTGGTCAGTTGCACTTCGTTGCCCGGCTGCTGGTGGCGGAACTGGCTCAGGCGCGCCAACAGCCAACGCATGGTCAGGGTCGAAGGGGCCTTCATGCGCAGGATGTCGTCCTCGCCGCGCAAGGTATCGCAGGCCCGCTCCAGCGCGCTGAAGCCATCGCGCACACCTGGCAGCAGTACCCGCGCCGCCTCGGTGAGCTGCAGGCTGCGCCCGTTGCGTACGAACAGGCGGCAGGCGAAGTGCTCCTCCAGGGTGCGGATGTGCCGGCTGACCGCACTCTGGGTAATGGACAGCTCCTCGCCGGCCCGGGTGAACGAGCTCAGCCGGGCAGCGGCTTCGAATGCGCGCAACGCATACAGCGGGGGAAGCTGACGGGACATTTCGCACCTGCCCTGCGGGAACACCAATGGAATGCAATGGATCATACATACATGAGTTCAACTCATGCCAACGATCGCTTTTATCCTTTTGTGCAAAGTTGACCGAAGCCTCAGAATCGATGCCTCGCTCAACAGGCCCCGGAAAAAGGACACCTCCATGCACGTCGCGCCCACCACCGAACTCAAGGCTCTGCTGCGCCTGGCCGGCCCGCTGATCGCCTCGCAGTTGGCGCACATGCTGATGGTGCTGACCGACACCCTGATGATGGCCCGCATCAGCCCCCAGGCCCTGGCCGGTGGCGGCCTGGGCGCGGCCAGCTATTCGTTCGTGTCGATCTTCTGCCTGGGTGTGATTGCCGCAGTCGGCACACTGGTCGCCATTCGCCAGGGCGCAGGCGATGTGCCCGGCGCGACCCGGCTGGCGCAGAACGGGCTGTGGCTGGCCTGGGGCCTGGCCTTGGGGGCCGGGCTGGTGCTGTGGAACCTGGAGCCGGCCCTGCTGCTGTTCGGCCAGAAGCCGGAGAACGTCGCCTCGGCCATGGAGTTCCTCACCCTGCTGCCTCTGGCCCTGCCCGGCTACCTGACGTTCATGGCCCTGCGCGGCTTCACCAGCGCCCTGGGCCGTTCGACGCCGGTGATGGTGATCAGCCTGGTGGGTACGGTGCTCAACTACCTGTTCAACCACGCCTTGATCGAAGGCATGTTCGGCCTGCCCAAGCTGGGCCTGATGGGCATCGGCCTGGTCACCGCCGTGGTGTCCATGGGCATGGCCATCGCCTTGGCGCTGTATATCCGCTGGCACAAGGCCTATGCCGACTACCCGCTGCGCAAGGGCCTGTCGCGGCCTTCGCTGCCGGCGCTGCGCGAGCTGTGGCGCCTGGGCCTGCCGATCGGCGGCACCTACATGGTGGAGGTCGGCCTGTTCGCCTTCGCCGCCCTGTGCATGGGTGTGCTGGGCAGCACAGAGCTGGCGGCGCACCAGATCGCCCTGCAGATCGTCTCCACGGCGTTCATGGTGCCGACGGGGCTTTCCTATGCCGTGACCATGCGTGTGGGCTTGTACTACGGTGCAGGCAACCTGTTGGCAGCACGAAGTGCCGGGCGGGTGGGAATCGGCTTTGGGGCAATGATCATGTTCGCCTTCGCGGCGCTGTTCTGGCTGCTGCCTGAGGCACTGGTGGCGTTGTTCATCGACCGGAACGACCCAGCCTTCGCGGCGATCTTCCAGCTGGCCGTGAGCCTGTTGATGGTGGCGGCCTGGTTCGAACTGTTCGATGGCATGCAAACCATCGCCATGGGCTCGATCCGTGGCCTGAAGGACGCCAAGACCACCTTCCTCATCGGCCTGTGCTGCTACTGGCTGGTGGGCGCGCCCAGCGCCTGGCTGTTCACCTTCACCCTCGGTGGCGGTGCGGTGGGTGTGTGGTGGGGCTTGGCATTGGGCCTGGCCTGCGCGGCAGTGGCACTGACCATCGGCTTCGAATGGCGGACCCGGCGGTTGCTGGGCAAGGCGCAACGGCGTGAGGGGGCTGTGGCCTCCGCCTGAGCAGATCGCGGGACGAGCCCGCTCCCACAGGTTCTCGATAGCCTCGTGGAAGCGGGTTTAGCCGCGAACGTTACAGGCCTGCGGCCCCGTTGCCCGCTGCAGGTAGTTCACCAGCTCGTCCACCGGCAACGGTTTGCTGACCAGGAAGCCCTGCACCTGATCACAGCCAAACCCTTGCAGCAACGCCAACTGTTCCTGCGTTTCCACCCCTTCGGCGACCACCTCCAGGTTGAGGTTATGCGCCAGGTTGATCATGGCATGTACCAGCTTGCGGTTCTCCTCGCGCAGCTCCATACCGGCGACGAAGCTCCGATCGACCTTGAGCAAGGTGATCGGCAGGCTGTTCAGGTGCACGAACGATGAAAAGCCCGTGCCGAAGTCGTCCAGCGAGAAGCGCACCCCCAGGCGCCCCAGGGCGTCCATGGTCTGCTGTACCAACTCGTTGCGGCGCATCACCGCGGTTTCGGTGAGTTCGAATTCCAGCCAACGTGCGTCGACGCCATGCTCGATGATCAGGCGGCTCAAGGTGGCCAGCAGCTGGCTGTCCTGGAACTGGCGGAAACTCAGGTTCACCGCCATGTGCAGCGGCGCCAGGCCGTCTTCGCTCAGGGCCTGCATATCGCGCAGGGCGCGGGAAATCACCCAGTAGCCCAGCGGTACGATCAAGCCGCTCTGTTCGGCCAGGGGCACGAACTCGCTCGGTGGCAACAGCCCGCGCTCGGCGTGGCGCCAGCGTACCAGGGCCTCGAGCCCGACGATCCGCCCGTCGGCAAGGCTCAGCCGCGGCTGGTAATGCAGCTCCAGTTCGTCGCGGCGCAGCGCTCGGCGCAGCTCGCCTTCCAGGTCGGCCAGGCTGCGTGCGTTGCGGTTGATCCGTTCGTTGAATACATGAAAGGTACACCCCTGGCTGCCCTTGGCCTGGCGCATGGCGATATGGGCATGCCACATCAGCGGGTCGGCGCCGGCCTGGGCGCGGGCGTGGGCCAGGCCCAGGCTGCAACCGAGCAGCAGGCTTTCGCCGTCGATCCAATAGGGCTCGGCCAAGGCCTCGACGATGCGTTCGGCCACCCATTCGGCGCGGTTGGCATCGCGCCGAGTGTCGATCAGCAAGGCGAACTCGTCGCTGCCCAGGCGGGCCAGCTGGTCGCCAGCCTCCAATTGCTGTTTCAGGCGTGCAACCACCTGCAGGATCAGCCGGTCGCCGCCCTGGTGGCCAAGGGCATCGTTGACGTGGCGGAAGTTGTCCAGATCCAGGTGGCCGAGGGCGACACCACGGCCTTCGTTCTGCGCCAGGCGCGCGGTCAACAGGGCCTGGAAGCCCTGGCGATTGGCGATGCCGGTCAACGGGTCCTGCTCGGCCAGGCGCTGCAGCGTAGCCACCAGCACACCTCGTTCGCGAACATGCCGCAGGGAGCGGCGCAGGGCATCGCTGTTCAATTGCCCGCGCACCAGCCAGTCGCTGACCGCTGCCGGCGGCGTCTCGGGCTCGTGGTCGAGCAGCAGGATGGTCGGCAGGTCGCAGCGGCCTGGTGCCGGCTGCAGGGCTGGGGTGGCCAGCACTACAGCCTGGCGATCATGGGCGAACAGGCTGTCGACCGACTCCCAGTTCGGTGCGGTCAGCAATACCGCGCTGCCCGCCAACGGCTGCAAGCACTCGCGCAGCAGGGCGGCCCATTCCGGCTCATCGGCCAACAGCAGCAAACGCAACGGTTCGACAGGCGTGGACAAGCGGGCTCCTCAGGCTTGGACGGTAGAACGGCGAGCGCAGGCATCCCCACCTCATGAGTGAAAATGATTTTTACTCCAGGTGCCATTCCTTGGCCAGCACCCCGACGCATTATGTCGTGCATCCTGCGCGAAACCGACGAAAGCGGCAAATCTGATTCATGCACTGCGTCACACTGTCAGACGGTCGCGCCACAACCGCCCCATGCCTGCTAGAATGCGCGGCTATTTTCTGGTGACCCCCGGTTTCTAGCATGTCCCGACTCAATCCCCGGCAACAGGAAGCCTGTGACTACGTCGGCGGCCCTCTATTGGTGCTCGCCGGTGCAGGCTCCGGCAAGACCAGCGTGATCACACGCAAGATCGCCCACCTCATCCAGAACTGTGGCATCCGTGCCCAGTACATCGTGGCCATGACCTTCACCAACAAGGCGGCGCGCGAGATGAAGGAGCGGGTCGGCACCCTGCTGCGCCCCGGCGAAGGCCGCGGCCTGACCGTGTGCACCTTCCACAACCTGGGCCTGAACATCATCCGCAAGGAGCACGAACGCCTGGGCTACAAGCCTGGCTTCTCGATCTTCGACGAGACCGACATCAAGGCATTGCTGTCGGACATCATGCAGAAGGAATACTCCGGCGACGACGGCATCGACGAGATCAAGAACATGATCGGTGCCTGGAAGAACGACCTGATCCTGCCGGCCGAGGCCCTGGAAAAGGCGCGCAACCCACGCGAGCAGACCGCCGCCATCGTCTACACCCATTACCAGCGTACGCTCAAGGCGTACAACGCGGTGGACTTCGACGACCTCATCCTGCTGCCGGTGAAGCTGTTCGAGGAACACAAGGATGTCCTGGAGCGCTGGCAGAACCGCGTGCGCTACCTGCTGGTGGACGAGTACCAGGACACCAACGCCAGCCAGTACCTGCTGGTGAAGATGCTGATCGGCATGCGCAACCAGTTCACCGTGGTGGGCGACGACGACCAGTCGATCTATGCCTGGCGCGGCGCCCGCCCGGAAAACCTCATGCTGCTCAAGGAGGACTACCCCTCCCTGAAGGTGGTGATGCTGGAGCAGAACTACCGCTCCACCAGCCGCATCCTGCGCTGCGCCAACGTACTGATCGCCAACAACCCCCACGCCTTCGAAAAGCAGTTGTGGAGCGAAATGGGCGTTGGTGACGAGATCCGCGTGATCCGCTGCAAGAACGAGGAAGCCGAGGCCGAGCGTGTGGCCATGGAGATCCTCACCCTGCACCTGCGCACCGACCGGCCCTACAGCGACTTCGCGATCCTCTACCGAGGCAACTACCAGGCCAAGCTGATCGAGCTCAAGCTCCAGCACCACCAGGTGCCCTACCGCCTCTCCGGCGGCAACAGCTTCTTCGGTCGCCAGGAAGTCAAAGACCTCATGGCCTACCTGCGCCTGCTGGTCAACCCGGACGACGACAACGCGTACCTGCGGGTGATCAACGTGCCGCGCCGGGAGATCGGCTCCACGACCCTGGAAAAGCTCGGCAACTATGCCACCGAGCGTGGCGTGTCGATGTATGCCGCCAGCGATGAGCTGGGCCTGGGCGAGCACCTCGATGCCCGCTATACCGAGCGCCTGCAGCGCTTCAAGCATTGGCTCGACGGGGTGCGCCAGCGCGTGGCCCTGGAAGACCCGATCGCCGCCCTGCACGACATGGTCCGCGACATCGACTACGAGAACTGGATCCGCCAGAACACCGCCAGCGACAAAGCCGCAGAGTTTCGTATCAGCAACGTCTGGTTCCTGATCGATGCCCTGAAGAACACCCTCGAGAAGGACGAAGAGGGTGACATGACCATCGAGGACGCCATCGGCAAGCTGGTGCTGCGCGACATGCTCGAGCGCCAGCAGGAAGAGGAAGAAAACGCCGAAGGTGTGCAGTTGATGACCCTGCATGCCTCCAAGGGCCTGGAGTTCCCTTACGTGTTCATCATGGGCATGGAGGAGGAAATCCTCCCGCACCGCTCCAGCATCGAGGCCGACACCATCGAGGAAGAGCGGCGCCTGGCCTACGTGGGCATTACCCGCGCGCGCCAGACCCTGGCGTTCACCTTCGCCGCCAAGCGCAAGCAGTACGGCGAAATCATCGACTGCACGCCCAGCCGGTTCCTCGACGAACTGCCGCCGGACGACCTGGCCTGGGAAGGCCTGGACGATGCGCCAGTCGAGGTGAAGGCCGCTCGCGGCAACAACGCACTGGCCGACATCCGGGCAATGCTCAAACGCTGACCAACCCTTACTCTTTAAACCTTTGTCGCGGCCCTGGCTGCGGCCACCTTTGCTACATCGAGGAATACCACAGTGGAAGCACTGCAGCAGAAGATTCGCGAAGAAGGCATCGTGCTTTCCGACCAGGTTCTCAAAGTCGACGCGTTTCTCAACCATCAGATCGACCCGGCGCTGATGCAGCTGATCGGTGACGAGTTCGCCCGCCTGTTCGCCGATTCGGGCGTGACCAAGATCGTCACCATCGAAGCGTCCGGTATCGCCCCGGCGGTGATGACCGGCCTGAAACTGGGCGTGCCGGTGATCTTCGCCCGCAAGCACCAGTCGCTGACCCTGACCGAGAACCTGCTGACCGCCTCGGTGTACTCCTTCACCAAACAGACCGAGAACACCGTGGCCATTTCGCCACGCCATCTCAACAGCAGCGACCGCGTGCTGGTGATCGACGACTTCCTGGCCAATGGCAAAGCCTCCCAGGCGCTGATCTCGATCATCAAGCAAGCCGGCGCCACCGTTGCTGGCCTGGGCATCGTGATCGAGAAATCGTTCCAGGGCGGCCGTGCCGAACTGGATCGCCAGGGCTATCGCGTCGAGTCGCTGGCCCGGGTGAAGTCGCTGGAAGGTGGCGTGGTCACGTTCATCGAGTGATGACCCTAGGGGCCGCTATGCGGCCCTTTCGCGGCACAAGGTCGCTCCTACAGAAGATCGCGTTTCCTGTAGGAGCGGCCTTGTGCCGCGAAAGGGCTGCACAGCAGCCCCGGCCATTCATCAGGTTGCCGCCAACCCTGCCAGCAACAGCCGCTGGTACAACTCTTCCTTGAGCCCCTGCGGCTGCTCCAACCCCATGCGCGCCAGCTGCGCCGCGTAGGCTTCCGGTGCGGGCGCGTCCAACGCGGCCTTGCCCAGCTCCAGCACTTCGCTCAGCTTGAACTTGCTCTTGAGCCAGTTCAGCGCTCGTAGCAAATCCCGCTCTTCGGCCGTGAAGTCGCACCCCAGTGGATACTCCGGGAACAACCGCCCATGTTGCTCGCGGATCTTCTCCAGGCGCTCGGGCGTGTTGTCGGTGAAGCGCGCATCCAGCTGGAAGTTTTTCGGCAGCTTGCCCGCTGCCTTGGCCTGCTCCATCAATTGCGGCTGGAAGCGTGAGTCGCTGATCGCCAGCAACCTGGCGATCACCTCGCTGTCGGTCTGCCCGCGCAGGTCGGCGATGCCGTACTCGGTCACCACGATGTCGCGCAGATGCCGAGGGATGGTGCAATGGCCGTAGCTCCAGAATAGATTGGAAGTGACCTCGCCCCCTGTCTCGCGCCAGCTGCGCAGCAGCAGGATCGAGCGCCCGCCTTCCAAGGCATGGGCCTGGGCGACGAAGTTGTATTGCCCGCCTACGCCGCTGAGCACCCGACCGTCCTCGAGCTGATCGGCCACGCCAGCCCCCAGCAAGGTCATGCCGAACACCGTGTTGACGAAGCGGGCATCGCGGCGCTGACGGCGCTTGAGCGCTTCCTGGCCATACAGCTCGTTGATGAAGCCGATGCCGGTCATGGCGAAGCGCCTACGTTGCTCGAGGGACATTTCCCGCAAGCGCTGGTAGAACGCCTGCGGGCCCAGGAAGAACCCGCCGTGCACCAGGACCCCGCGCTCATCGGCCGGGCGCCGGATCACCCCTGCCTCGACCAGCGCCAGCAGGCCATTGACGAACATTTCGCTGCAACCGTAGAGCCCCTCGGCGAAGGCATCCAGGCCTCCCTCACGGTCTATCAGAGCCTGCCAAGAGGTGACGTCCAACGCCTGGAGCACTGCACGATAACCGGCGTTGTCCCCCTGGCGGGCCAGCAGCGCGGCAGCCACCGCATCGCCCATGGCGCCGATGCCGATCTGCAGGGTGCCGCCATCGCGTACCAGGGCACTGGCATGCAGGCCGATGCAGTGGTCCTGGGTCGATACCGGCATGTTCGGCGTGGAGAACAACCGCCGCCGCTCGGGCGCCTCGATCAACAGGTCGAAGTCGTCCTCGCCAAGCTCGGCATCGCCAGGCATGTAAGGTAGCTCGGTGTGCGCCTGGCCGAGCAGCAGGATGGTTTCGCCCGCCGCACGGCGGCGGGCCAGCATCGGCAGCAAGTCAAGGGTGATGTCCGGGTTGCAGGCCAGGCTGAGCTGGCCGGGGCGCTCGGGCGTGGTGGCCACCAATTGGGCGACCAGGTTCAAACCCTTGGCGTTGATGTCGCGCGCCGCATGGCTGTAGTTGCTGCTGACGTAATCCTGCTGCGCCGCTTCGCTGTGCAGCAGGCTGCCCGGCTGCAGGAAGAACTGCTCGATGCGGATGTTCGCAGGCAGGGTGTCGTTGCGCAGGTCGGCGAGGTAGTCGAGCTCTTCGTAGTCGGCGAAGACCCGCTCGATGAACGGCTCCAGGAAGCGCCGCTGCAACCCATCGCCCAGCGGCGGTCGGCCGAGGCTGAGAGCGGTATAGATCGTCAGCTGGCGCTCGGGGCATTCGCGTATCCGGGCGTAGAGCGCGTTGACGAAGGCATTGGGCTTGCCCAGGCCCAGCGGCAGGCCCATGTGGATATGGGCTGGCAGGCGGGCGAGGACCTGTTCTACCGCCTGGTCGATGGAAACGCATTGCGTCATCTGAGCCTCCTGTGAACATCCGTGCATACAGGGATTGGACATGGGCTTTGGACAGGTTGCTGAACATGCCGGCCCATCGCGGGACAAGCCCGCTCCCACAGGTTTCGCGCCGCTCTGGAGGGTAGCATTGAACCTGTGGGAGCGGGCTTGTCCCGCGATTGGGCCGGCGAGCCCTAGAATACAAAGCCCGCCATGAAAGGCGGGCTTGCGAATATCAGGCTCGGCTCAAAGCCCCGACATTTTCTTGATGGCGCCCTTGAGCTCTTCATCGGAGCAGTCGGCGCAGGTGCCTTTCGGCGGCATGGCGTTGATGCCGGTGATGGCCTTGGCCAGGATGCCGTCGAGGCCGCCTTGGTGGTCCGCGCGTTCCTTCCAGGCGGCGGTGTCGCCGATCTTCGGTGCGCCGAGCAGGCCGCTGCCATGGCAGGCGTTGCAGTGCTTGGCGATGATCTCGTCCGGTGTCTTGGCGCCGCCGCCCCCTGCAGTGGCAGCCACGGCCATGCCTTTGCATTCCTGGCCCTGGACGCACACCTGGCCGACCGGCTCGAGGCGCTTGGCAAGGTCGTCGTTGGTCGCAGCGGTTGCGCTCATTGCCCAAAGGGCGAATACGGCTGCTGGTACGGCCAGCATCTTCTTGATTTGGTTCACGCGAACACCCTCATGGTGGCTAATCACGCCCGCGGCCACGGATCTGCGAGCGTTTGAAAGTATAGCGGGAACCCAGGGCCCGTGAAACGACCCCACAAGGGAAAGGGATATTGCCGCAACAATGCACTGCGCTGGATCAAAAGTTCGATGGTGTCGCTGCGCTGATCAGCCGGGCAGGCTCGTCGAAGGGGTTGCGAAAACGGTGCGGCCGGGTGCTTTCGAAGTAATAGCTGTCGCCTGCTTCGAGGACGAAGGTCTCGGTACCGACCACCAGCTCCAGGCGCCCTTCCAGCAGGATGCCGGTTTCCTCGCCGTCATGGGTGAGCATTTCCTCACCGGTGTCGGCGCCAGGCGGGTACACCTCATTGAGGAAGGCGATGGCCCGGTTGGGGTGCGACTTGCCCACCAGCTTCATGGTCACCGCACCGTCGGAGATGTCGATCAGCTCGTGGGCCTTGTAGACGATCTGGGTGGGGCTTTCGGGGGCGAGCTCGACAGAAAAGAATTCCACCATCGACATGGGAATGCCACTGAGCACCTTGCGCAGGGAGCTGATCGACGGGCTCACGCTGTTCTTCTCGATCATCGAGATGGTGCTGTTGGTAACGCCCGCGCGCTTGGCGAGTTCACGCTGGGACAGGCCCTTGAGCTTGCGGATGGCTTGCAGTCGTTCACCGACGTCCAAAGCTGGAGCCTCCTGAAACGGTCGAGGTGGGAGCAAAGTGTGAACGATATGATGGCGATGCCGTTCAGTATTTACAACACTTTACCCCGCAGCCTGTCCGCTTCGGCCGCTTATTCGCCGATATAGTCCAGCGGTACGCGCTTGAGGTTGCAGAAGATCTGATACGGGATCATGCCCGCCTGGGCAGCCACCTCGCTGGCCAGCACCTGCTTGCCCCACAGCTCCACCGGGCTGCCGAGGGTCGCCTCGGGCACGTCGGTCAGGTCGATGCAGAGCATGTCCATGGACACCCGCCCGACCAGTTGGCTGCGCTTGCCGGCGACCATCACCGGGGTGCCGGTGGGCGCCTGGCGTGGGTAGCCATCGGCATAGCCCATGGCGACCACGCCGACCCGGGTCGGTCGTGGGGTGATGAACTTGGCGCCGTAGCCCACCGGCTCGCCGGCCGGCAGTTCACGCACGCCGATGACGCGCGATTGCAGGGTCATCACCGGTTGCAGGCGCTCGGCCTGGGGCTGGGAGACTTCGAAGGGCGTGGCACCGTAGAGCATGATGCCCGGGCGTACCCAGTCGCTCGGTACCTGGGGCCAGCCCAGGACCGCGGGCGAATTGCGCAGGCTGCATTCGGCGGCCAGGCCCTGACGGGCGGCTTCGAACACCGCCACCTGCTGCGACGTGGCGTCCGCGTCCAGTTCATCGGCCCGGGCGAAGTGGCTCATGAGCACGATGCGTGCGACCTTGCCGCTGGCCAGCAGGCGCTGGTAGGCCTCCTGGTAGTCCTTCGGGTGCAGGCCGACACGATGCATGCCGGTGTCCATCTTCAGCCAGACAGTCAATGGCTTGTGGACGGTTGTCTGCTCGATCGCCTCCAACTGCCACAGCGACTGCACCACGCACCACAGGTCGTGCTCGGCGATCAGCGCCAGCTCGCTGGCTTCGAAGAAACCTTCTAGCAGCAGCACCGGCGCCTTGATCCCGGCGGCACGCAGCTCGAGCGCTTCCTCGATGCAGGCCACCGCAAAGCCATCGGCTTCGGTTTCCAGGGCCAGGGCACAACGCACTGCGCCATGCCCATAGGCATCGGCCTTGATCACGGCCAGGGCCTTGGCACCGGACAGTTCACGGGCCAGGCGATAGTTGTGGCGAAGGGCTTGGAGGTCGATGAGGGCACGGGCGGGACGCATGGCGGCAGCCTTATGGTGGTTCAGGTTGAAATCGGTTTTTCCTTGTCACCGGCAAACCGGCTCCCACACAGGGTTGGCGTGGGAGCGGCTTGCCGGTGACAGGGCCGGTGAAGCAGGCCAATTACTGATGCACAGGCTCAGCCTGGCCGTGCTTGGCCACTTCCCGGTTGTTGCCGTAACGGGAAATGTCGAGGCCTTCGGCACTGATCTGCGGCTTCTTGCGCGCGATCAGATCGGCCAGCAGGCGACCGGAGCCACAGGCCATGGTCCAGCCCAAGGTACCGTGACCGGTGTTCAGGAACAGGTTGCGGTACGGGGTGGCGCCCACGATCGGGGTGCCGTCTGGGGTGGCCGGGCGCAGACCGGTCCAGAAACTGGCCTGGCTCAGGTCGCCGCCGCGAGGATAGAGGTCATTGACGATCATCTCCAGCGTTTCGCGCCGGCGCGGGTTCAGCGAAAGGTCGAAGCCGGCGATCTCGGCCATGCCGCCCACGCGGATTCGGTTGTCGAACCGGGTGATGGCGACCTTGTAGGTTTCATCCAGAATGGTCGAGGTCGGCGCCATGTCGGCATTGGTGATCGGCACGGTCAACGAGTATCCCTTGAGCGGGTAAACCGGCGCCTTGATACCCAGCGGCTTGAGCATCTGCGGCGAGTAGCTGCCCAGGGCCAGCACGTAGCGGTCGGCGGTTTCCAGCTTGCCGTCGATCCATACACCGTTGATGCGGTCACCAGCGAAGTCCAGGCGCTGGATGTTCTGGTCGAAGCGGAACTCCACGCCCAGCTTGACCGCCATTTCGGCCAGTTTGGTGGTGAACAGCTGGCAGTCGCCGGTCTGGTCGTTGGGCAGGCGCAGGGCACCGGCCAGGATGTTCTTCACCCCGGCCAGGGCAGGTTCGACGCGGGCGATGCCATCGCGGTCGAGCAGCTCGTAGGGCACGCCGGACTGTTCGAGCACGGCGATATCCTTGGCGGCGGCATCCACCTGCGCCTGGGTACGGAACAGTTGGGTGGTGCCCAGGGAGCGGTTTTCGTAGGCGATACCGGTTTCGGCGCGCAGTTCGTCGAGGCAGTCGCGGCTGTACTCGGACAAACGCACCATGCGCTCCTTGTTCACCGCGTAGCGGTTGGCCGTGCAGTTGCGCAGCATCTGCGCCATCCACAGGTACTGGTCGACATCGCCGGTAAGCTTGATAGCAAGGGGGGCGTGGCGCTCGAGCAGCCACTTGATGGCCTTCAGCGGCACGCCAGGGGCGGCCCAGGGCGAGGCATAGCCGGGCGAGATCTGGCCGGCGTTGGCGAAGCTGGTTTCCATGGCCACCGCTGGTTGGCGGTCGACCACCGTCACTTCGAAACCTTGCCGGGCCAGATAGTAGGCACTGGCGGTTCCGATCACACCGCTACCAAGTACCAGAACTCGCATTGTTTATCCCTCGCACGCGGTCAACCGCAGACTTTTGTTGAAATGGCTGGATGGGCGCAGTATATGGAGGAACAGCCAGTGCATTTCACTATATAAAAGCCTATATTTGGCGAGAATTCTCGGCAAAATCGCCTTTCACGGAGGGGCATCCCCTATGAGAACCCAGCACCAGAGCAAACGCGAACTGGACAAGATCGACCGCAATATCCTGCGCATCCTGCAGAACGACGGGCGCATCTCGTTCACCGAACTGGGCGAAAAGGTCGGCCTTTCCACCACGCCTTGCACCGAGCGGGTTCGCCGTCTGGAGCGCGAGGGAATCATCATGGGCTACAACGCCCGGCTCAATCCGCAACACCTAAAGGGCAGCCTGCTGGTGTTCGTCGAGATCAGCCTGGACTACAAGTCCGGCGACACCTTCGAGGAGTTCCGCCGCGCGGTGCTCAAACTGCCCCACGTGCTGGAGTGCCACCTGGTCTCCGGCGACTTCGACTACCTGGTGAAGGCGCGTATCTCGGAAATGGCCTCCTATCGCAAACTGCTTGGCGACATCCTGCTCAAGCTGCCGCATGTGCGCGAGTCCAAGAGCTACATCGTCATGGAAGAGGTGAAGGAAAGCCTCTGCCTGCCGATTCCGGAATAAGGTTCAGACCAGCACCTGGCGGGTGCTGGCGATGAACTGATGCACCAGTTGCTCGGCCTCGGGTTCGATCATCTGTTCGGGCCCCCGCCCCCGCGGGCAGGCCAGGCGTGGCGTGGTGCCGAACAGGCGGCAGATCATCGGGCGCTCTTCGTAGACCGTGCAGCCGTTGGGGCCCAGGTGCACACAGTCCAGGCGCTCCAGCGCAGCATCCTGCTCGGCGCGGGGTTTACGCGGCAGGCGGGCCATCTCTTCGGCCGAAGTGGTGACCGGGCCGCAGCAGTCATGGCAGCCAGGTTCGCATTCGAAGGATGGGATCAGTTCGCGCAGGAAATGGATCTTGTGGCTGTTGCAGGACATGGTCGGGTACAAAGCTGGGAAATTGACGAGATTATATAGCGCCGCTCCTACAGTTGACCGCGTCAACCTGGGTTGCCCACCCCAGAGCCCCGGCTTATCCTCCTCGCCTAGCCCACCTGCCCCAGGACCCAGCCCGATGATCCACAGCGCGCAGCACGCCGCCTCCTACTATGCCGCCAGCAGCGCGCCCCACCCTGACCACGCCTTCCTGCAAGGTGACCATCGCGCCGACGTCTGCATCGTCGGTGGCGGTTATTCCGGCCTCAATACCGCCATCGAGCTGGCCGAGCGCGGGCTTTCGGTGATCCTGCTGGAGGCACGCAAGATTGGCTGGGGCGCCAGCGGGCGTAACGGTGGGCAGTTGATCCGCGGGGTCGGCCATGGGCTGGAGCAGTTCCTGCCGGTCATCGGCGAGGACGGCGTGCGCAGCATGAAGCTCATGGGCCTGGAGGCTGTGGACATCGTCCGCGAGCGCATCGAGCGCCATGCCATCGCCTGCGACCTGACCTGGGGTTACTGCGACCTGGCCAACAAGCCGGGCGAACTGCAAGGCTTTGCCGAAGACGCCGAAGAACTGCGCAGCCTGGGCTATCGCCATGAACTACGCCTGGTGCAGAAGGACGATATCCACAGCGTGGTCGGCTCCGACCGCTATGTCGGCGGCCTGATCGACATGGGCTCGGGGCACCTGCACCCGCTGAACCTCGCACTCGGCGAAGCCGCCGTGGCCAGCCGCCTGGGCGTGGGCCTGTACGAACAATCGGAAGTCGTTCGCATCGACTACGGCCCCGAAGTGACCGTGCATACCGCCCAGGGCCGCGTACGTGCCAAGACCTTGGTGCTGTGCTGCAACGCCTACCACAACGACCTGAACCGCGAACTCGGGGGCAAGGTGCTGCCCGCCGGCAGCTACATCATTGCCACCGAGCCGTTGGGCGAGGAGCGTGCCCGCCAGTTGCTGCCGCAGAACATGGCCGTGTGCGACCAGCGCGTGGCCCTGGACTATTACCGGCTCTCTGCTGACCACCGCCTGTTGTTCGGCGGCGCCTGCCATTATTCCGGCCGCGATCCGCAGGACATCGCCGCCTATATGCGGCCCAAGATGCTCAAAGTATTCCCTCAGCTGACCGACGTGCGTATCGACTACCAATGGGGCGGCATGATCGGCATCGGTGCCAACCGCCTGCCCCAGATCGGCCGCCTGGCCAGCCAGCCGAACGTCTATTACGCCCAGGCCTATTCCGGCCATGGCGTGAACGCCACCCACCTGGCCGCGCGCCTGCTGGGCGAGGCCATCAGCGGCCAGCACAGCGGGCGCTTCGACCTGTTCGCCAAGGTGCCGCATATCACCTTCCCCGGCGGCAAGCTGCTGCGCTCGCCGCTGTTGGCCCTGGGGATGCTCTGGCATCGACTGAAAGAGCTGGCCTGACACCCCTTTGTAGGAGCGGGCTTGCCCCGCTCCTACAGGAGACCGTGTTCAACGTTTCCAGAAGGGTTTGCGTCCTTCCTCCCGCGCCTGCGCCCGACTGAGCCCGATATCCCAAAGCTGGGCATCGTCGAGCTGCAACAAGTGCCTGCGGGTGCGCCAGCGATGCACCATCAAACCCCACCGGCCCAGGCCCGCCGGTGCGCCATAGACCTTGTCCCGCTGCCCGGCGTCCAGTTCCTTGGCCAACAGTTGCAAGCGCACATCGCTCATGCCGTCCATCGCTGCCCTCTCCCGATCAGTTGATACTGTAAGCGAAGCATGCACGTCGGCACCCAAGGCCATACAGATCCAATACGAATTTATTATTTCCATACAGAATTGGCTGAGCGGGCCCTGAATGCTGTATTTTCAGCCGATCTGTACTGGTCTGCATGCCCACTTGACGAAGGAGTATGCCGTGACGCTCTACCTCAACCTCGCCGAACTGCTCGGCGCCCGTATAGAACAAGGCCTGTACCGCCCCGGCCAGCGCCTGCCCTCGGTGCGTGCGTTGAGCCTGGAACATGGGGTCAGCCTGAGCACGGTGCAGCAGGCCTATCGCCTGCTCGAGGACAATGGCCTGGTCTCGCCGCGGCCCAAGTCCGGCTATTTTGTCGCCGAAGACCGCAGCCTTCCTGCCCTTCCCGCCGTCAGCCGCCCGGCCCAGCGGCCGGTGGATATCTCCCAGTGGGAGCAGGTGCTGGAACTGGTGCGCAGCACACCGCAGAAGAATGTCATGCAGCTGGGTCGCGGCATGCCCGACATCGACAGCCCGACCTTGAAACCCCTGCTGCGCAGCCTCGCCCAGCTCAGCCGGCGCCAGGACATGCCAGGGCTGTACTACGACAACATCCACGGCAACCTCGCCCTGCGCGAGCAGATCGCACGGCTGATGCTGGATTCCGGCTGCCGTCTGGGCTCGGCCGACCTGGTGGTGACCACGGGATGTCATGAGGCGCTGTCTACCAGTATCCGCGCCGTGTGCGAGCCAGGCGATATCGTTGCGGTGGAATCGCCCAGCTTCCATGGCGCCATGCAGACCCTCAAGGGCCTGGGCATGAAGGCCCTGGAGATCCCTACCGACCCGCTCCAGGGCATCAGCCTGGAGGCCCTGGAACTGGCGCTGGAGCAATGGCCGATCAAGCTCATCCAGCTCACTCCCAGCTGCAACAACCCCCTGGGCTACATCATGCCGGAGGCGCGCAAGAAAGCCCTGCTGAACCTCGCCCAGCGCTATGACGTGGCGATCCTCGAGGACGATGTCTACGGCGATCTGGCCTACACCTACCCTCGCCCGCGGACCATCAAGTCGTTCGACGAAGACGGCCGCGTGCTGCTGTGCAGTTCCTTCTCCAAGACCCTGGCGCCGGGGCTGCGGGTTGGCTGGGTGGCACCCGGGCGCTACCTGGAGCGGGTGTTGCACATGAAGTACATCAGCACTGGCAGCACGGCCTGTCAGCCGCAGCTGGCCATCGCCGACTTCATCGAGGCCGGGCACTACCACCCCCACGTAAGACGCATGCGCAGCCAGTACCAGCGTGGCCGCGACCAGATGAGCGACTGGGTCACCCGCTACTTCCCCGCAGGCACCCGCGCCAGCCGGCCCCAGGGCGGCTTCATGCTGTGGGTCGAATTGCCGGAAAGTTTCGACACGCTACGCCTGAACCGGGCTTTACTGGAGCAGGGGGTGCAGATTGCGGTTGGCAGCATCTTCTCGGCGTCGGGCAAGTACCGGCACTGCCTGCGCATGAACTTTGCCGCACGGCCCACGCCGCGGATCGAAGACGCTGTGCGCAAGGTGGGCGAAACCGCCCTTCGTCTACTGGAAGCGGACGAAAGCCCAGCGTAACTTTGCGCCGCCCCCCACGGTCCAACCCATAGGCCTTTGCTGTACAGGACGTTCTACCCTTGAGACTCCAGCGAGCTCTGCCTCTCTTGCTGGCGCTGTTGCTTGGCCTGTCGGGCTGCGCCAGCGTCGGCACACCACGCCAGGTCAGCCAGGCGCTGCCGGCCAGCGATTCGGCCTTCGGCCGCTCGGTGCAGCGCCAGGCAGCGCCTTACGAGGGGCGCTCAGGCTTTCGCCTGCTACCCAACAGCAACGAGGCCTTTCGTGCCCGCGCCGAGCTGATTCGCAACGCTCAGGCGAGCATCGACCTGCAGTACTACATCGTCCATGACGGCCTGAGCACCCGCGCCCTGGTGCATGAACTGCTGCGTGCCGCCGACCGCGGTGTGCGGGTACGCATCCTGCTCGACGACACCACCAGCGACGGCCTGGACACGCTGATGGGCACCCTGGCCGCCCACCCGAACATCCATATCCGCGTATTCAACCCCCTGCACCTGGGACGCAGCACGGGGGCCACCCGCGCCGTGGGCCGGCTGTTCAACCTGTCGCGCCAGCATCGGCGCATGCACAACAAGCTGTTCCTGGTGGACAACAGCATGGCCATCGTCGGTGGGCGCAACATCGGCGACGAATATTTCGATGCCGAGCCCAACCTGAACTTCACCGATATCGACCTGCTCGGCGTGGGCCCGGTGGCCGAGCAGCTCGGGCACAGCTTCGACCAGTACTGGAACAGCGCCCTGAGCCGGCCGATCGGCGACTTCCTCTGGCGCCAACCAGACGCCGCCGATCTGCGCGCCAGCCGCAAACGCCTGGAAATCTCCCTGGCCCAGGCACGGGTCAAACACAAAGCGTTGTACGACCGACTGATGGCCTACCAGTCCCGCCCACGCCTGGACACCTGGCGCAACGAGCTGATCTGGGCTCACAGCCAGGCCCTGTGGGACTCGCCGAGCAAGGTTCTGGCTCAGAACGAGCCGGACCCGCACCTGCTGATGACCCAGCAGCTGGCACCGGAGTTGGCCAAGGTACAGTACGAACTGATCCTGGTGTCCGCGTATTTCGTGCCGGGGGAGTCCGGCCTGCTGTACCTCACCAGCCGAGCCGATGCGGGCACCTCGATCAAGCTGCTGACCAACTCCCTGGAAGCCACCGACGTGCCGGCGGTGCATGGCGGCTACGCCCCCTACCGCCGTGCCCTGCTCGAACACGGCGTGCAGCTGTACGAGCTGCGCCGCCAGCCAGGCGACCCCAGTGCCTATCGCAGCCTGAGCTTTCGCGGCAGCTCCGACTCCAGCCTGCACAGCAAGGCAATCGTCTTCGACCGGCGCAAGACCTTCATCGGCTCGTTCAATTTCGACCCGCGCTCCGTGCTTTGGAACACCGAGGTCGGCGTATTGGTGGACAGCCCGGAACTGGCCGAATACACCCGGGAAATGGCTGTCGAAGGCATGGCGCCAGCGTTGAGCTATCAGCCAAAGCTGGTGGGGGACCAACTGGTGTGGGTGACCGAGGACAACGGCAAGCGGCGCATGCTGACGTCTGAGCCTGGCGGCCTGTGGCGGCGCTTCAATGCTTGGATCAGCAAGGCGGTGGGGCTGGAGAAAATGCTGTGAGCCGCCGCCATTCGCGGGTAAACCCGCTCCCACAGGTACAGCGCTGTCATTGAGAGCCCTGCATAACGTGTGGGAGCCGGTTTACCCGCGAATGGGCGCAAATTCCTTATCAGGCCGAAGCAGGCTCGAAGGCATCCCGCCGGCGGGTCAACACCACCAGCCCTGCCGCCCCCGCCGCCATCAGCCAAGGCAGCGCATGCCCGCTGATCCACTGGCTGCCAGCCCCTGCGATGAGCGGCCCCAACAGGCAACCGATCCCCCAGAGCTGCGCCACATGTGCATTGGCGCGCACCAGCTCATCGTCCCGGTAACGCTCGCCGATCAACACCAGCGACAAGGTGAACAGGCCACCGGCACTGGCGCCGAACAGCACCCATACCGGCCAGATCGCAGGCGTGTGCAAGGCCAGCGGAATCGCCAGGCTGGAAACGAGCAAGGCCAGGGCACAGCCACTGAACAGGGTCCGGCGCGACATGCAGTCGGCCAGGGCACCGATCGGCAGCTGCAGCACCGCATCGCCCACCACCACGGTACTGACCATGAACAATGCCACCTCCGCCGTGAACCCTTGCTGCAGGCAGTACACCGGCAACAGAGTCAGGATCATCGCCTCGAACGCAGCGAACAGGGCAATGGCCCAGGCGATCACCGGCAGGCGCCGACAGAAACCGAACAGGTCGCCAAAGGTGACGCTGCACGCTTCGGTGCTCGGCGCACCACCGCGCCTCAACAGCAGCAACGGCGCACACAGCAGCAAGACCGTCGCGACCCAGAAGCCGAAATCGTCGCCCGAGCCCAGCAGCCCCAGCACCAGAGGCCCGGCCAGCTGGCTCAACGCGTAGCTGCTGCCATACAGCGCCACCAGCCGTCCCCGCCACTGCTCGATCACCAGCTGGTTGATCCAGCTTTCGCCAAGGATGAATACCACGGTCAGGGCCATGCCGATCGCCAGGCGCAGCGCCAGCCACAACGGATAGCTGGGCAACAGCGCCACCAGGCCGATCGACAAGGCGCCGCCCCACAGGCACAGGCGCATGGCAGCCGGCACGCCGACCCACCCGGCCAGGCGACTGGCCAGGCTGGCACCGAGCAGCACGCCGAAAGCTGGCATCGCCGCCATCACGCCGATGGCGAACCCACCGTAGCCCCAGCCCTCCAGGCGCAGGGACACCAACGGCATGCTCACGCCGAGCGCGAGCCCAACGCTGAGTACCGAGGCCAGTACGGCAAAGTAGGTTCCCCAACGCATGGCAGCCCTCCTAGGCCCAGTTTTCAGAACCCCATTCGCGGGTAAACCCGCTCCCACAGGTACTACGCCATTGTTAAGGGCGATATGAAACCTGTGGGAGCGGGTTTACCCGCGAAGCGTCCGCGCTGAATTACAGCTTGATCCAGGTCGCCTTCAGCTCGGTGTACTTCTCCAGTGCGTGCAGCGACTTGTCACGGCCATTGCCCGACTGCTTGAAGCCGCCGAACGGCGCGGTCATGTCGCCGCCATCGTACTGGTTGACCCACACGCTGCCAGCGCGCACAGCGCGGGCGGTCTGATGGGCCTTGGAAATGTCCGAGGTCCAGATGCCGGCAGCCAGGCCGTATGGCGTGTCGTTGGCGATGGCCACGGCCTCTTCTGCGGTGTCGAAGGTGATCACCGACAGCACGGGGCCGAAGATCTCTTCCTTGGCGATCTTCATGGCGTTGGTCACGCCGTCGAAGATGGTCGGCTCGACATAGGTGCCGCCGGTTTCCTCCAGAGTGCGCTTGCCGCCAGCCAGCAGCTTGGCGCCATCCTGGTGGCCGGCCTCGATGTAGGACAGCACGGTATTCATCTGCTGGGTATCGACCAACGCACCGACAGTGGTCGCGGGATCCAGCGGGTTGCCCGGCTTCCAGGCCTTCAGGGCCTCGACCACCATCGGCAGGAACTGGTCCTTGATCGAGCGCTCGACCAGCAGGCGGGAGCCGGCAGTGCAGACTTCGCCCTGGTTGAAGGCGATGGCGCTGGCAGCGGCCTCGGCGGCAGCCTTCAGGTCAGGCGCGTCGGCGAACACAATGTTCGGGCTCTTGCCGCCGGCTTCCAGCCAGACACGCTTCATGTTCGACTCGCCCGCATAGACCATCAACTGCTTGGCGATCTTGGTGGAGCCGGTGAACACCAGGGTGTCGACGTCCATATGCAGGGCCAGAGCCTTGCCCACGGTGTGGCCGTAGCCAGGCAGCACGTTCAGCACACCAGCCGGAATACCGGCTTCGATGGCCAGCTGGGCGATGCGGATGGCGGTCAGCGGTGACTTTTCCGACGGTTTGAGCACAATGGAGTTACCGGTGGCCAGGGCCGGGCCGAGCTTCCAGCAAGCCATCAGCAGCGGGAAGTTCCACGGCACGATGGCACCCACCACACCCACCGGCTCGCGGGTGACCAAGCCGAGCTGGTCGTGCGGGGTCGGGGCGACTTCGTCGTAGACCTTGTCGATGGCTTCGGCGGTCCAGTGGATGGCGTTGGCGGCACCTGGGATATCGATGGTGGAGGAGTCACCGATCGGCTTGCCCATGTCCAGGGTTTCCAGCAGGGCCAGCTCTTCGACGTGCTCGCGCAGCAGGCCTGCGAAACGGATCAAGGTGGCCTTGCGCTTGGCCGGGGCCAGGCGCGACCAGACGCCGGATTCGAACACGGCGCGGGCATTCTCGACGGCACGGTTGGCGTCGGCCAGGTCGCAGCTGGCGACCTTGGCCAGGAAGCGTCCGTCCACCGGGCTCAGGCAGTCGAAGGTTTCACCGGATGCGGCGTCGGTGTATTCGCCGTTGATGAAGGCGCGACCTTCGATCTTCAGTTGTTGGGCACGCTGTTCCCAATCCGCACGAGTCAGGGTGGTCATACGAAACTCCTCCTCTTGTTAAGGTGCAACGCCGTACTGAGGACATCACGACGTTGTCGAAAATTCTGACAGGGCGACAAGCGCATACTGGCACCCGACACCCTAAACCAGCCGGGTGAAACTATCAATATATTTGACACGAAAGGCCTAAAAGCCTACTGATGTGCATTTTATTAAACAACAGGAGGACTTCACCATGACCATCAGCAGCATCATCGATTTCGCCCAGGTGCTCACCGAGGCAGAACGCTATCGCCCAGCGGCGGAGAAAATTCTCAAGGGCGAACCCGACCAGGCAGTCTACAACCACTACTCAAGCCCCTGCGGCCAGTTCGCCGCCGGTGTATGGGAAGGTGCGGTCGGCCAATGGACGGTGAACTACACCGAGCACGAGTACTGTGAAATCACCCAGGGTGTCTCGGTGCTGCGCGACCAGGACGGCAATGCCAAGACCCTGCGTACCGGTGATCGTTTCGTGATCCCTGCAGGCTTCAAGGGCACCTGGGAAGTCCTCGAGCCTTGCCGCAAGATCTACGTCATGTTCGAACAAAAGTAATAGTTAACGCAGGCGCAGGCTCCCCTGGCGAGAGGATGGCCCGGCCCATCCGGGCAATCCATCAACCAAGGAGTATCCCCATGACCAATGAAGAAGTCGTGCAAGCGCTGCAACACCTGGTCGGCATTCCCTATGAAGGGTCGATCAAAACTGCCATCACCCAGGTCACCGGTCGCACACGCGTGGTAGGCCCCAATGAAATGTCCACGCGTGAGTTCGACCCCGAACGCGTGCATGTACGTGTCGATGCAAGCGGCGCGGTTTCGGGCTTCGCGTTCAACTGAAGCTGAACGCCGGGCATAAAAAAACCCGCTTCCTCACGGAAGCGGGTTTTTTTTAGGTCGCCGATCAATTACTTGATCTTGGCTTCCTTGTACACCACGTGCTTGCGAACGACCGGATCGTATTTCTTGATCTCGATCTTGTCCGGGGTGGTGCGCTTGTTCTTGTCGGTGGTGTAGAAGTGGCCGGTACCGGCACTCGAAACCAGACGGATCAATTCACGCATGATGTTCTCCCTTAAACCTTGGCGCCAGCGCGACGGATGTCGGCCAGGACGGCATCGATACCGCGCTTGTCGATGATACGCATGCCCTTGGCGGAAACGCGCAGACGCACGAAACGCTTCTCGGATTCAACCCAGAAACGGTGGTGCTGCAGGTTCGGCAGGAAACGACGACGGGTTTTGTTGTTTGCGTGGGAAATGTTGTTCCCGGTTACCGGACCCTTACCGGTAACTTGACAGACTCTCGACATGCCTCAGCCCTCTAAAACCACATGCCCAACCCGGCATGGGTTGGCCGCTTAATCTCTCAGTCTATGGCGCCAGGCGCCGTGTTTCCGGGGTCTTATCGACCGGATCCGCTTGCGCGACAGACCGTGCCCCTAGAAAAGAGCGCTGCTTTATACCAGAAAGACTCGGCCACAACAACAGAAGATGCGTTTCCTGAACGGGCCGAGCGCGCCAGGCCAGCATAGCGACAAGCCCTGCGCGCTGTCGACCGCTCGTCGCCGTACCCATGAAAAAGAGGGTGGTCATTTAGCGATGCGCACACTAGGGTAGGACGTTTCCGACTGCATAGATAGATAAAATGGGCCATCTGGCCAGCCAAGGAGCCACCATGCGTGCCGCCGCCCTTTCGTTGTTGTTCGCTTCCCTGTTCGCCACGGGCCTCGCCCAGGCAGCGCCGCTTGCCGTCTGTACCGAGGCCAGCCCTGAAGGTTTCGACGTGGTCCAGTACAATTCGTTGACCACCACCAATGCCTCGGCAGACGTGCTGATGAACCGCCTGGTGGAGTTCGATGCCAGCCTGGGCAAGGTGGTGCCCAGCCTGGCCGAAAGCTGGACGGTGTCCGATGACGGCACGGTCTACGACTTCAGGCTGCGCAACGACGTGAAGTTCCATACCACGCCCTGGTTCAAGCCCAGCCGCACGCTGGATGCCGACGACGTGCTGTTCAGCTTCCAGCGCATGCTCTACCCTGCCCATGCCTGGCACAAGACCGCTGCGGGCGGCTACCCGCACGCCCAGTCGCTGCAACTGGGCAGCCTGATCAAGCTGATCGAGGCACCGGAGCCGCACACCGTGCGCTTCACCCTGACCCACCCGGACGCCACCTTCCTGGCCACCTTGAGCATGGGCTTCGCCTCGATCTACTCCGCCGAGTACGCCGACAAGCTGCTCAAGGCTGGCACGCCGGAGAAGCTCAACAGCCAACCGGTGGGCACCGGGCCGTTCGTGTTCCAGCGCTTCCAGAAGGACGCCGTGGTGCGCTACCGCGCCAACCCCGACTACTTTGCTGGCAAGCCAACCATCGACCCGTTGATCTACGCCATCACACCAGACGCCAACGTACGCCTGCAGAAAATCAAGCGTGGCGAATGCCAAGTGGCCCTGTCGCCCAAGCCGCTGGATATCGCCGAAGCCGGCAAGGACGGTAGCCTCAAGGTCGCCTCCACCCCAGCCTTCATGACCGCCTTCGTCGCGCTCAACAGCCAGCATCCGCCACTGGACAAGCCCGAGGTGCGCCAAGCGATCAACCTTGCCTTCGACAAGCCCGCATACCTCAAGGCGGTGTTCGAGGGCACCGCCACCGCAGCCAACGGCCCCTACCCACCTAATACCTGGAGCTACGCCAAGGACCTGCCCGGCTACACCCTGGACCTGAAAAAGGCCAAGGCGCTGCTGGCCAAGGCCGGGCTGGCAGACGGCTTCGCCACGACGATCTGGACCCGCCCCTCGGGCAGTCTGCTCAACCCAAACCCGAACCTGGGCGCGCAGATGCTCCAGGCTGACCTTGCCAAGATCGGCATCAAGGCCGAGATCAAGGTCATCGAGTGGGGCGAGCTGATCCGCCGGGCCAAGGCTGGCGAGCATGATCTGCTGTTCATGGGCTGGGCAGGCGACAACGGCGACCCGGACAACTTCCTCAGCCCGCAGTTTTCCTGCGCGGCGGTAAAGTCGGGGACCAACTTCGCGCGCTTTTGCGACAACCGCCTGGATCAGTTGATCAGCGCCGGACGCACCACCAACGACCAGAGCGTGCGCAGCCGCCTGTATCAGCAGGCGCAGACGCTGATCCACCAGCAGGCCCTCTGGTTGCCGCTGGCCCACCCGACTGCGGCCACGTTGCTGCGCCAGGGGGTGGAGGGGTACCAGGTAAGCCCGTTCGGGCGGCTGGACTTCAGCAAGGTCTCCGTCAATCGCTAAAGCCCTGTAGGAGCGGCCTTGCGCCGCAAAAGGGCCGCAACGCGGCCCCAGGGCTCTACTGCCCACCGCGAGGCAAGGGGCGGCTGGGGATAGCTAGGTTACGAGCCACCCCTGCTCGACCATCGACAGCGGCTCCCCGTCGCCAATGATGATGTGATCCAACACCCGCACATCGATCAACGCCAGCCCCCGCTTCAGCGAAACCGTCAGGTGCACGTCATCCTGGCTCGGCTCGCTGTTGCCCGAAGGATGGTTGTGGCACAAGATCAACGCCGCCGCATTGTGCAGCAATGAGCGCCGCACCACTTCACGGGGGTAGACGTCCGCTCGGTTGACCGTCCCTCTGAACAGGATCTCGAACGCAATAGGCCTGTGCTTGGTGTCCAGAAACAGGCAGCCGAATACCTCGCTGACCTCATGGCGCAGCATGGATTTGAGGTAGCGCCGCACAGACGCCGGGCTCTCCAGGGCCGGCTCACGCTCGATGGACTCACCCAGATAACGCCTGCCGATCTCCAGCAAGGCTTGCAACTGCGCGTATTTCACCGGCCCCATGCCTGGCTCTCGCAGTACGGCTTCGCGGCCGGCCTCGAGAAACTGCCTGAGCCCGCCAAAGTGCGCCAACAGCCCGCGCGCAAGGTCCAGCACGTTGCGCCCGGCTACAATACAGCGAGCAATTCGGCATCGGACAGCACGGCCGCACCGCGTTGCAACAGCTTCTCCCGCGGCCGTTCATCCGCCGGCCACTCCCTGATGTTCATACCCCTCCTTGCGTGTTACTGCGGCCCGTTTCGGCCCTGTGTTAATCTATCCCGCTCCGTAGATGCGACGTTCTGCCGCAGGCAGTTGTCGTCGCCGCCCGCTTTCACTGGAAAAAGGCAAGCCTATGCAGCGGCTGTATCGCAAGCGCATCGTTCTCGGCGTGGGTGGCGGCATCGCCGCCTACAAGAGCGCCGAGCTGATTCGCCGACTCCTGGAACACGGCGCGCAGGTGCGCGTCGTCATGACCCGAGGTGGTGCCGAGTTCATCACCCCGCTGACCCTGCAGGCGCTGTCCGGCCACCCGGTGCACATGGATCTGCTCGACCCCGCGGCCGAAGCGGCCATGGGGCACATCGAACTGGCCAAGTGGGCCGACCTGGTATTGATCGCCCCGGCCACCGCCGACCTCATGGCACGCCTGGCCCAAGGCATGGCCGACGACCTGCTGACCACCCTGGTGCTGGCCACCGATGCCACCGTGGCCGTCGCCCCGGCGATGAACCAGGCCATGTGGCGCGACCCGGCCACCCAAGCCAACCTCGAACTGCTCAAGAGCCGCGGTATCCAGGTGTTCGGCCCGGCCTCCGGCAGCCAGGCCTGCGGCGACGTGGGGCTGGGGCGCATGCTCGAGGCCACGGACCTTGCCTGGTGCGCAGCCGAGAGCTTCAAACGCCAGGCACTGACCGGCAAACACGTGCTGATCACCGCCGGCCCCACCCAGGAAAACATCGACCCGGTGCGTTACATCACCAATCATAGTTCGGGGAAGATGGGCTTCGCCCTGGCCGAGGCGGCCGCCGAAGCCGGCGCTCGGGTGACCCTCGTCACGGGTCCTGTGCACCTGCCGACCCCCGACCGGGTCAACCGGATCGACGTGGTCAGCGCACGGGACATGCTCGCGGCGTGCGAGGCGGCCATGCCGTGCGATCTGTTCATCGCCTCGGCCGCGGTCGCGGACTACCGCCCGGAAGTCGTCGCCCCGCAAAAACTCAAGAAAGATCCTACGACCGGTGACGGCATGCTGCTGCAGATGGTGCGCAATCCGGATATCCTTGCGACCATCGCCGGCCGTGCCGACCGCCCGTTCAGCGTCGGCTTCGCCGCCGAAACCGAACACCTGCTCGATTACGCCACGCGCAAGCTCAAGGACAAGAACCTCGACCTGATCGTCGCCAATGATGTGGCCAACCCCAGCATCGGCTTCAACAGCGAGGAAAACGCCCTGACCGTGATCGACCGCCAGCAGCACCAGACCCTCTTCGCGCAGACCAGCAAGGGCAAGATCGCTCGTCAGTTGGTCGCCTTCATCGCCGAACGGCTCAACCAGGTTCAATAAGTTACATGCACGCTCTTCAAGCCAAGATCCTCGACCCTCGCCTGGGCAACGAATTCCCGCTGCCGCAGTACGCCACACCCGGCTCCGCCGGCCTGGACCTGCGCGCCATGCTCAAGGAAGACACCGTCCTGGAGCCGGGCCAGACCCTGCTGATCCCAACCGGCCTGTCGGTCTACATCGGCGACCCGGGCCTGGCCGCCATGATCCTTCCGCGCTCGGGCCTGGGCCACAAGCATGGCATCGTGCTGGGCAACCTGGTCGGCCTGATCGACTCGGACTACCAGGGCGAGCTGATGGTCTCCTGCTGGAACCGCGGCCAGACGCCCTTCACCATCGCCATCGGCGAGCGCATCGCCCAGCTGGTGCTGGTACCGGTGGTGCAGGCGCATTTCGACATCGTCGAGTCGTTCGACGAGAGCCAGCGCGGCGCAGGCGGCTTCGGCCATTCCGGTAGCCACTGAGCCGATAGACCGACCGTTGGGCCATGGATGGCGAACTCTCTGGCAAATGCACCGTCCAAGCGTTCAGTTTGCGCCTGCCCAGAAGCCTTTGATTATTGGAGCACCCCCAGAGATGAACGACATGGCCCACCTGGTACCCGCACTGCCCGAGAGCATCTTCCGCGCCTATGACATCCGCGGTGTGGTCGGCAAGACCTTGACGGGCGAGACCGCCTACTGGATCGGCCGCGCCATCGGCGCCCAGAGCCTGGCCCAGGGCGAACCCCAGGTCTCGGTTGGCCGCGACGGCCGCCTGTCCGGCCCGATGCTGGTGGAACAGCTGATCAAGGGCCTGGCCGATGCCGGCTGCCAGGTCAGCGACGTCGGCCTGGTGCCGACCCCGGCGCTGTACTACGCCGCCAATGTACTGGCCGGCAAGTCCGGCGTGATGCTCACCGGCAGCCACAATCCGCCTGACTACAACGGTTTCAAGATCGTCATCGCCGGCGACACCCTGGCCAACGAGCAGATCCAGGCCCTGCTGACCCGCCTCAAGACCAATGACCTCACCCGTGGCGAAGGCCGCGTCGAGAAGGTCGAGATCCTCCAGCGCTACTTCCAGCAGATCACCGGCGACGTGAAACTGGCCAAGAAGCTCAAGGTCGTGGTCGATTGCGGCAACGGCGCCGCCGGCGTCATCGCCCCGCAGCTGATCGAAGCCCTGGGCTGCGAGGTCATCCCGCTGTTCTGCGAGGTCGACGGCAACTTCCCCAACCACCACCCGGACCCGGGCAAGCCCGAGAACCTCGAGGACCTGATCGCCAAGGTCAAGGAAACCGGTGCCGACATCGGCCTTGCCTTCGACGGTGACGGCGATCGCGTGGGCGTGGTGACCAATACCGGCAACATCGTCTACCCCGACCGCCTGCTGATGCTCTTCGCCCAGGACGTGCTGTCGCGCAACCCAGGCGCCGAGATCATCTTCGACGTCAAGTGCACCCGCCGTCTGACCCCGCTGATCGAACAACACGGTGGCCGCGCCCTGATGTGGAAGACCGGTCATTCGTTGATCAAGAAGAAAATGAAGCAGACCGGCTCGCTGCTGGCCGGCGAGATGAGCGGGCATATCTTCATCAAGGAACGCTGGTACGGTTTCGACGACGGCATCTACAGCGCCGCGCGCCTGCTGGAGATCCTCAGCAAGGCCGGCCAGGACGCTGAAAGCCTGTTCGCTGCGTTCCCGAACGATATTTCCACGCCGGAAATCAATATTGATGTGACCGACGAGAGTAAATTCAGCATCATTGATGCACTGCAACGCGACGCTGCCTGGGGCGATGCCAACCTCACCACCATCGACGGTGTTCGGGTCGACTACGCCCATGGCTGGGGCCTGGTCCGCGCCTCCAACACCACGCCGGTGCTGGTGCTGCGCTTCGAGGCCGACAGCGACGCCGAACTGCAACGTATCAAGGCTGTATTCCGCGAGCAGTTGCTGCGGGTCGAACCAGGCCTGCAACTGCCGTTCTGACGACTATCCGTTCCTTACCTGGAGCCCTGCATGACCCTCGATCGCGATGCCGCTTCCCATGTAGCCGAGGTTTTGTCCGAAGCACTGCCCTACATTCGCCGCTTTGTCGGCAAGACCCTGGTGATCAAGTACGGCGGCAACGCGATGGAGAGCGAAGAGCTCAAGACCGGCTTTGCCCGTGACATCGTGCTGATGAAGGCCGTGGGCATCAACCCGGTGGTCGTGCACGGCGGCGGCCCGCAGATCGGCGACCTGCTCAAGCGCCTGTCGATCGAAAGCCATTTCATCGATGGCATGCGCGTCACCGACTCGGCGACCATGGACGTGGTGGAAATGGTGCTGGGCGGCCAGGTCAACAAGGACATCGTCAACCTGATCAACCGCCATGGCGGTAGCGCCATTGGCCTGACCGGCAAGGATGCGGAACTGATCCGAGCCAAGAAGCTCACCGTCAGCCGCCAGACCCCGGAGATGACCCAGCCGGAAATCATCGACATCGGTCATGTGGGTGAAGTGGAAAGCGTCAACACCGACCTGCTCAATATGCTGGTCAAGGGCGACTTCATTCCGGTGATCGCCCCGATCGGCGTGGGCAAGAACGGCGAATCGTACAACATCAATGCCGACCTGGTGGCCGGCAAGGTGGCCGAGGCACTGAAGGCCGAGAAGCTGATGCTGCTCACCAACATCGCCGGCCTGATGGACAAGCAAGGCACGGTGCTGACGGGCCTGACCACCGAGCAGGTCAACGAACTGATCGCCGACGGCACCATCTACGGCGGCATGCTGCCGAAGATCAAATGCGCCCTGGAAGCGGTGCAAGGCGGCGTGAACAGCTCGCACATCATCGATGGGCGCGTACCGAACGCCGTGCTGCTGGAGATCTTCACCGACAGCGGTGTCGGTACCCTGATCACCAACACCAAGCGTTCCTGAGTCGTCAGCAGCCCCCATCGCCGGCAAGCCGGCTCCCACAGGGGGCAGTGCAATCCTTGTGGGAGCCGCCTTGCCGGCGATGAGGCCGGTACGCACAACGGCTACAAAAAAGGCGACCTCGAGGGTCGCCTTTTTTGCTTGCATTGATCCGGATCAGATCCCGTACTGCGCCCGATAGGCCTCGACAGCCGGCAGGTGCTGCTTGAGCTGCGGGTCGTCGGCCAGGAACTCCAGCACCTGGGTCAGCGACACGATGCTGACCACCGGGATGCCGAAGTCGCGCTCGACTTCCTGGATCGCCGACAGCTCGCCATTGCCGCGCTCTTCGCGGTTCAGCGCGATCAGCACGCCTGCGGCCTTGGCCTGCTGGGCATTGATGATCTGCATGACCTCGCGGATGGCAGTACCGGCGGTGATCACGTCGTCGATGATCAGCACGTCACCGGCCAGCGGGGCGCCGACCAGGCTGCCGCCTTCGCCGTGGTCCTTGGCTTCCTTGCGGTTGAAGCACCAAGGCACGTCGAGCTGGTGCTGCTCGGCCAGGGCCACGGCGGTCGCCGCCGCCAGGGGGATACCCTTGTAGGCCGGGCCGAACAGCACGTCGAACGGGATCTTGCTGTCGACGATGGCCGCCGCATAGCAACGCCCCAGTTGGGCCAGGGCCGAACCTGTATTGAACAGGCCGGCATTGAAGAAGTACGGGCTGGTACGCCCCGATTTCAGGGTGAACTCACCGAAGCGCAGAACCCCGCGATCGATGGCAAAACGAATGAAGTCGCGCTGATACGGCTGCATGAAGAGTCCCGAATACCACGGATTTAGCTAAATGAGTTGAGCTCGGGTATCATACACGCACGAGATTTTTGGGGCCATTTATGCGGATCATCAGTGTGAACGTAAATGGCATTCAGGCTGCGGCCGAGCGTGGACTGCTCAGCTGGCTGCAAGCCCAGAATGCCGACGTCATCTGCCTTCAGGATACCCGCGCCTCGGCCTTTGAACTCGACGACCCAGCTTTCCAGCTCGATGGCTATTTCCTTTACGCCTGCGACGCGGAGGTGCCAGCCCAAGGTGGCGTGGCACTGTATTCGCGGATGCAGCCCAAGGCAGTCATCACCGGCCTGGGCTTCGAGACAGCCGACCGCTACGGGCGTTACCTGCAAGCAGATTTCGACAAAGTCAGTATTGCCAGCCTGCTGCTGCCTTCGGGCATGAACGGCGACGAAGACTTGAACCAGAAGTTCAAGTTGATGGACGACTTCGCCAAGTACCTGGACAAGCAGCGCCGCAAGCGTCGCGAGTACATCTATTGTGGCTCGTTGTACGTGGCGCAGCAGAAGCTGGACATCAAGAACTGGCGCGACAGCCAGCAATCGCCGGGCTTCCTGGCGCCGGAGCGCGCCTGGATGGACGCGATCGTCGGCGACATGGGCTATGTCGATGCCCTGCGCGAAGTCAGCCGTGAAGGCGACCAGTACAGCTGGTGGCCGGACAATGAGCAGGCCGAGATGCTCAACCTGGGCTACCGGTTCGACTACCAGATCCTCACCCCGGGCCTGCGCCGCTTCGTACGCAATGCACGCCTGCCGCGCCAGCCACGCTTCTCCCAGCATGCACCGCTGATCGTGGACTACGACTGGACGTTGACCATCTGACCGTTGGGGCTGCCCTGCAGCCCAATCGCCGGCAAGCCGGCCCCACAGGGATTGTGCAGGCCCCTGTGGGAGCCGGCTTGCCGGCGATTGGAACAACCAGCCTTACTTGATCGGCCGCCAGATCAGCGGATAACGGTAGGGCTTGCCTTCATTGGCCTTGACCCCCGCAACAATGGCCAGGACCAGCACCGCCACCGCCAGGATGGCGAACAGCACGATCCCCACCAGCACGAACATCAGCAGGAAGCAGATGAACCCAGCGATGGTCACGCTGATCTGGAAGTTCAGCGCCTCCTTGCCCTGGGCATCGATGAACGGGTCCAGTTCACGCTTCCAGATCCACATCACCAATGGGCCCAGCAGGTGCCCGAGCGGCACCACCAAGCCAAGCAGCGCCGAGAGGTGGCAGAACATCGCCCATTGCCGGATTTCGGCATTGGGCGGCGTGATCGGCAGATCAGGTTCGTTCATGTTCCACACCTCCTTGGCGTAGCGATCAATCGGCCAGCGAGGCCTTTTGCAGTTCGAAGATTTCGTTCATGCCCTTCTGGGCCAGGGCCAACATGGCGTTGAAGTCTTCCGGCTGGAACGGAGCGCCTTCTGCGGTGCCCTGCACTTCGATGAAGCCTCCGGCGCTGGTCATGACCACGTTCAGGTCGGTCTCGGCGGCGGAGTCTTCCAGGTAGTCCAGGTCGAGCACCGCTTCGCCCTGGTACATGCCCACGGACACGGCAGCGATCATGTGCTTGAGCGGGTTGCCGCCCTTGAGGCCGCCGCGTTTCTTGATCACGGCCAGGGCGTCGCACAGGGCGACCATGGCGCCGGTGATCGAAGCGGTACGGGTACCGCCGTCGGCCTGGATCACGTCGCAGTCGACGTACAGGGTGATATCGCCCAGCTTGCTCATATCCAGCGCGGCGCGCAGCGAGCGGCCGATCAGGCGCTGGATTTCCAGGGTGCGGCCACCCTGCTTGCCACGGCTCGCCTCGCGCTGGTTACGCTCGCCGGTGGAGCGCGGCAGCATGCCGTATTCGGCGGTCAGCCAGCCTTGGCCCTGACCCTTGAGGAAGCGGGGAACACCATTCTCGACGCTGACCGTGCAGACGACCTTGGTGTCGCCGAACTCGACCAGTACCGACCCCTCGGCGTGCTTGGTGTAGTTGCGGGTGATGCGGATCGAGCGGAGCTGATCGGCGGCGCGACCACTTGGACGTTTCATCTGGGATACCTGTACCGGGACTTGAATCTGCGGAGCATTATAAGGCCCGGCGCCCCAGGAGGACATGCCTATTGTCGCGGCCCGGCAGCCTGTCGTCTTTCCCTACACCCGCGCCAGGCTGTCTGTAACATGGGTGGATTGGGCGCCCACGCCGCACTGCGTTACAATCCCGCGCCTTGCAGCCGAAAGGCTTCCCCGTTCATTCAGATTTCGCGAGGTACTCTCCATGGTGCACAGCATGACCGCTTTTGCTCGAGTCGAGCGCGCCGGCAGCCAAGGCACCCTGGCCTGGGAGCTCCGCTCGGTCAACCACCGCTACCTGGAGCCCCACCTGCGCCTGCCCGAGGCCCTGCGCGACCTGGAAGGCGCCGTGCGCGAAGGCCTGCGCCAGGGCCTGTCGCGGGGCAAGGTGGAGTGCACCCTGCGCTTGAGCGAAGACAGCACCGGCAAGCCCTTGCAGGTCGACCGCGAGCGTGCCGCACAGCTGGTGGCCGCTGCGGAAACCGTCGCCGGGCTGATCAAGCAACCGGCACCGCTCAACCCTTTGGAAGTCTTGGCCTGGCCGGGCGTGCTGGTGGGCGATGCCAGCGATCCCCAGGCTCTCAACGCCGAAGCCATGGCCCTGTTCGACGAAGCCTTGGCCGAGCTCAAGGCCGGGCGCCAGCGCGAAGGCCTCGAGCTGGCCCGGCTGATCAACGAACGCCTGGACAGCATGGCTACCGAAGTCACCACCCTACGCGCCCTGGTGCCGCAGATGCTGGCCGCTCAACGCCAGCGTATCCTCGACCGCTTCGCCGACCTGCAGGCCGAGCTCGACCCGCAGCGCCTGGAGCAGGAGATGGTCCTGCTGGCGCAGAAGAGCGACGTCGCCGAGGAACTGGACCGCCTCAGCACTCATATCACCGAAGTGCGCCGGGTGCTCAAGTCCGGCGGCGCCGCCGGCAGGCGCCTGGACTTCCTGATGCAGGAACTCAACCGCGAGGCCAACACCCTGGGCTCCAAGGCGTTCGACCCACGCAGCACCCAGGCGGCGGTCAACCTCAAGGTATTGATCGAACAGATGCGTGAACAAGTACAGAACATCGAGTAAGGCCACCCCTACCATGAACCACAGCAGCGGCACCCTCTATATCGTCTCGGCCCCTTCCGGTGCCGGCAAGACCAGCCTGGTCACCGCATTGACCAAGGACGACCCGAAAATCCGCGTCTCGGTCTCCCACACCACCCGCGCCATGCGCCCGGGCGAGCAGCACGGGGTGAACTATCACTTCGTCCAGCACGAGGCGTTCAAGGCCCTGATCGAGCAAGGCGACTTCCTCGAGCACGCCGAAGTCTTCGGCAACTTCTACGGCACCTCACGCAGCGCGTTGCAGCAAACCCTCGAACAAGGCTACGACCTGATCCTGGAAATCGACTGGCAAGGCGCACAGCAGGTGCGCAAGCTGATGCCCGAGGCGCTGTCGGTGTTCATCCTGCCGCCGAGCCAGCAGGCCCTGCGCCAGCGCCTGGACAACCGTGGCCAAGACAGCGAGGCCATCATCGAAGGCCGCATGAAGGAAGCGGTCAGCGAGATGCAGCACTACGACGAGTACGACTACGTCATCATCAATGATGATTTCGACGTGGCGCTGAAGGAGTTGAAGGCAGTGTTCGTTGCCAACCGCCTGCTGCTGAAGAAACAGCAACAGCGTCATGAAGCACTGCTCAAGCAACTGATCGGCTGAAAGCAAAAGGGGCCGCTTTGCGCCCCAATCGCGGGCCAAGCCCGCTCCCACAAAGCCGTTGACGAATCCTGTGGGAGCGGGCTTGGCCCGCGATTGAGCTGCAAGGCAGCCCCTTTTTCATCACTCCTGCAATCGAAGCTTGGCCTGCTGCTGCAAGGTGGCTCCCAGGAAATAGGCCGGCGCGCGCCAGCGCGACAGCACCATCAGCACGATCCCCAGCGCCGAGATGATCGCCGCGATCACGAACACCAGCCCCAACCCGCCAACATGCGAGCCGCTGCCGAAGTCCGGTGAGGCACTGTCGATCGCGGTGCGCACGAAGATCACCGACAGGATCACCCCACCCACCAGCGGGCACAGGCCACGCATGAAGAAGTGGCGCACGCTGTCGAACAGGCTATCGCGGAAGTACCAGACGCAGGCGAAGGCCGTCAGCGAATAGTAGAAGCAGATCATCATGCCCAGGGCCGTGATGGTGTCGGCCAGCACGTTCTCGCTGAGGGTGCGCATGGTCACGTAGAACACCGCCGCGGCGACACCGGCACAGATGGTGGCGTAACGCGGGGTCTGCGAGCGCGGGCAGACACTGGCGAAACGTTGCGGCACGGCGCCGTAGTAGCCCATGGCAAGCAGCGTGCGAGCCGGCGAGACGAAGGTCGACTGCAAGGAGGCGGCGGTGCTGGCCAGTACCGCGATGGACATCAGGATCGCCAGCGGCCCCATGACCGGGCCGGCCAGGTGGGCGAAGACGTTCTCCTGGATGCGCGGGTTGCCAAGGCCCAGGCCGACATCGCTGATCCCGGCGAATTGCAGGGTGGCGATGGCGGTGACCAGGTAAAGGCCGAGGATCAGCAGCACGGTCCAGGTGGCGGCCTTTCCAGGCACCTCGTCACTGCCGATCGACTCCTCGCTGACCGTCAGGCAGACATCCCACCCCCAGAAGATGAAGATCGACAGCGACAGACCAGCGGCGAACGCCGAGAACGACTCGACGCCGAACGGGTTGAACCAAGACAGGTCGAAGGCCAGCGGTGGCGGCGCAGTGGTCTCGCCGAAGGCGGCGAAGGCAAAGCCGATCAGCACCAGCAACTGCAAGGCGACCAGGCCGTACTGCACGGTCATGGTGGTGCCCATGCCTCGGCAGCAGATCCACACGGCCAGGGCAATGAACACGCAACAGGTCACCACGTTGATCAACAGGTTGTCCGCCAACGCGGCCAACGCCTGTTGCCCAGTGATCTGACCGAGGAACAGATAGAAGAAATCGACGGCCACGCCCGCCAGGTTGGACAGCACGATGGTGGTCGCGACGACCAGCCCCCAGCCACCGATCCAGCCGATCATCGGCCCGAAGGCACGTGCCGACCAGGTGAATGACGTGCCGCTGTCAGGCTCGGCGGCGTTGAGCTCGCGGTAACCAAGGGCCACCAGCAGCATGGGCAAGAAGCCCACGATGAACACTGCCGGCAGGTGGGCGCCCACCTCACGTACGGTCGGCCCGAGGGCGCCGGTCAGGGTATAGACCGGCGCGATGGTGGAAATGCCCAGCACCACGCTGGCCAGCAGGCCCAGGCGGCCCTTTGCCAGGCCCTTGCTGGCGCGCTGGGTGTTGCCTGCGTCGGTCGCCACGTCGGGTGGGCGGCCGGCTTCAGTGTATTCGCTCATGAGTATTTGCCGTAACTATTGGTATTGTTTTCACGGGCCTTGCGAACAAGGCCCGCGTTTCACTCATTGAAAGCTGTTGCAGGGGAACGGGTCATCCGAGACCTTCGGGTAATGACGTCAGAATGCTTCTGCCGTTAACCCTCCCGTGCAGCATGGGCGATGCAGGCCTCGCGGAACGCCTGGAAAAGGCGCCGGGAGACCGGGTTTTCGGCGAAACGCCATTCCGGGTGCCACTGCACCCCGAGCACGAAGCCCGAAGCGCCAGGCATCGACACCGCTTCGATCAGGCCATCCGGGGCCCGCGCCTCGACACGCAGCCCTGGGGCCAGGCGATCGATGCCCTGGCTGTGCAGCGAGTTGACCTCGAACTGCGCAGCCAGGCCCAAACCCTCGAACAACCCGCCCGGCTCGATGGCCACGGGATGTCGAGGGCCGTACTGCACCTCAAGGGGTGCATCCTCAGGTTCTCGGTGGTCCAGGTAGCCGGGCAGTTCCTGCACACGCTGGTGCAGCGAACCGCCAAGGGCCACGTTCAGTTCCTGGAAGCCACGGCAAATGCAGAACACCGGCACGCCGGCGGCAATGGCCGCCTGCAGCAAAGGCAAGGTCAGGCGGTCACGCGCGAGGTCGTGCCGAGTGCCTTCCACGCTGGGGGCGCCATTGTAATGATGCGGCTCGACATTTGAAGGCGAGCCGGTAAAAAGAATGCCATCGAGCCGCGCCACCAGCGCCTGGGGGTCACTGCCCCCGTCGCGCGCCGGCAGGATCAGCGGAAGCCCGGCAAAGCCGGCCGCCTCGACATACTTGTCGCCCACCGTGTGCGACGAGTTCTTCCCCACCTGCTGGCGGCAGGCGCTGACACCGATCAGAGGGACCGCATTTGCGCTCATGGGTTCACACCGTGTGCAGGTACCAGTTGTACTCGAGGTCGGAAATCGACACTTCGAACTCGGCCAGCTCGCTTTCCTTGCAGGCCACGAAGATGTCGATGTAGTCCGAGCTGATGTATTGGTTGAGGACTTCGCTGTCATCCAGTGCGCGCAGTGCATCGCGCAGGTTGTTCGGCAGGCTTTGCTCGAGCTGCTCGTAGGAGTTGCCTTCGATCGGCTCGCCCGGCTCGACCTTGTTGGTCAGGCCGTGGTGAATGCCGGCCAGGATCGCGGCAAGCATCAGGTACGGGTTGGCATCGGCACCGGCCACGCGATGCTCGATGCGCACGTTCTCGCTGCTGTCGGTCGGCACGCGCAGGGCCACGGTGCGGTTGTCCAGGCCCCAGCTCGGCGCATTGGGCACATAGAACTGCGCACCGAAGCGGCGATAGGAGTTGATGTTCGGGCAGAGGAAAGCCATGGATGCCGGCATGGTCTCCAGCACGCCACCGATGGCGTGGCGCAGCGCCTCGCTTTGCAGCGGGTCTGCGCTGGCGAAGATGTTCTTGCCGGTCTTCTTGTCCAGCAGCGAGATATGCACGTGCAGGCCATTGCCCGCCTGGCCCGGGTAGGGCTTGGCCATGAAGGTGGTGTCCATTTCATGGTCGTAGGCGATGTTCTTGATCAGGCGCTTGAGCAGAATCGCATAGTCGCAGGCCTTGAGCGGGTCGGCGACGTGATGCAGGTTGACCTCGAACTGCGCCGGGGCACTTTCCTTGACGATGGCATCGGCAGGAATGCCCTGTTCCTTGGCAGCCTCGAGCATGTCCTGCAGGCAATCGGCGTATTCGTCCAGGTCATCGATCAGATACACCTGGGTCGACTGCGGGCGCTTGCCGGAAATCGGCGAGCGTGGCGGCTGTGGGCGGCCATTGAGGTTGTCCTGGTCGATCAGGTAGAACTCCAGCTCGAACGCCGCGCAGATATCCAGGCCCAATGCGTCGAACTTGCCAACCACCTGGCGCAGCACCTCGCGCGGGTCGGCGAAGAACGGCGCACCGTCCAGCTCGTGCATGGTCATCAGCAACTGGGCGGTGGGGCGCTTCTGCCAGGGCTCGTCGGACAGCGTGCCCGGGATCGGACGGCAGATACGGTCGGCATCGCCGATGTCCAGGCCAAGGCCGGTGCTCTCGACGGTGGAGCCGTTGATATCCAGGGCGAACAGCGACGCCGGCAGGTTGATGCCTTTCTCGTATACCTTGTGCAGGCTCGCGCGCTCGATGCGCTTGCCACGGACCACCCCGTTCATGTCGGAGATCAGCAGATCGACGAACTGCGTATCCGGATGAGCCTCTAGGAATTCATTCATCTCGCTGGCAGAACTGGCGCACGGAGTGACCGACGTCATGGCTGTACATCCTTTGATTCGGGGCGGCGATGTGGAGGGATACGGCTGGCGCCTTGCGGGCGGCGATGGTTGTACTGTTGTTCTTTTCACTGTCCCATCGTGGGGATAGGGTGCGGATCCGGCGCATTGATTACCGGGTGCCGTTCCACTATAAAATGGCACCTACGCAACAGACATTGGCATTACGGCAAACAGAGCGTGCATCGATGCAATACCAGATTACCCATGCGGACCTCTCCCTGGTGCTCGCCCTGGAGCGCGGTCGCTCGCTGGCCAAGGCCGCCGAGCTGCTGAAGGTCGACGTCTCGACCGTGTTCCGCTCCATCCGCCGGCTGGAGTCGGCGCTGGGCACGGCGCTGTTCGTCAAGAGCCGCAAAGGCTACCTGCCTACCGATACCGCCCAGGCCCTGGCCGAACAGGCCGAGCGTGCCGAACAGGCCCTCGATGCCGCGCGTATCGCCCTGACCAGCGGTGAACAGGTGGTCAGCGGCACCGTCCGCCTGACCTGTACCGAGGCGGTGATGCACAGCCTGCTGCTGCCGGCGCTGGCCGACTTCATGTCGAACTACCCGGCCCTGTCGCTGGAGATGGGCACCTCCAATACCTTCGCCAACCTCAGCCGGCGCGATGCCGACATCGCCCTGCGCCTGACCAACACGCCGCCGGAACACCTGGTCGGCCGCTGCCTGGGCTCCACGTCCTATGTGGTCTGCGGCCAACCACAGTGGCGCGAACGCCTGGCCGAGTCGCACAACAACGTGCCGTGGATCGCCCCGGACGACTCCATGCAGGATCACCCCACGGTGGTCTGGCGCAACCAGCAATATCCGGGGCTTAACCCGCGCTACCAGTGCAGCAGCATGTCGACCATCGCCCAACTGGTGAGCACCGGCCTGGGCGTGGCGGCGCTGCCCGACTACATGGTCGACGCCCTGCCGGAAGTCGAGGCCTTGAGCGGCCCCCTGCCGGGCTGCGATACCCAGCTGTGGCTGCTGACCCGCCCGGATTGCCGGGCGCTACGCTCGGTGCAGACGCTGTTCGAGGAGCTGACCCCACGATTGCGTGACGCGATGCTCTGAGGTTATCGTCGGGCTCAGGTATCGAGGGTGTCTGTTCCGGCCCTTTCGCGGCTGAAGCCGCTCCCACTGGGTGCAGTGATGAGCCTGAGGACAATGCTGCCCCTGTGTGGGCTTCAGCCGCGAATGAAGGCAACACAGGGCTTGAAGGTGACCACTCGACAAAACAACCCTTCCCTATTGGCTGGTGATTTTTTAAACTATCGAGTCCGCCTGCCCAATCTGGGCTGCACGCCTACCGCATTTGCTACTGAGGAAGACCATGGCCCGCGTAACTGTTGAAGACTGCCTGGAACACGTGGATAACCGCTTTGAGCTGGTCATGCTCTCGACCAAGCGCGCCCGTCAACTGGCCACCGGCGGCAAAGAGCCGCGGGTAGCATGGGAAAACGACAAGCCGACCGTCGTCGCCCTGCGCGAAATCGCCGAAGGTATCGTCACCCCTGAGTTCATCGCCGCCGAAGAGATCGTCACCGAAGATCCGGTCTTCGCCGCGTTCGAGGACGAAAACAACGAGGCTGTCTGATTCATGCCCGGTCGACGTCGCGCGGCACAAGGCATTCTTCCTCGGCAGGAGGTGACCCCATGCCGGGTATAGAAGCCCTCGCCGAACGGCTGTCGACCTATCTCGGCCCCGACCAGGTCAACCTGGTCCGCCGGGCCTACTTCTACGCCGAACAGGCGCACGATGGCCAACGCCGCCGCAGCGGCGAGCCCTACGTGACCCACCCGCTGGCCGTGGCCAGTATCCTGGCCGACATGCACATGGACCATCAGAGCCTGATGGCCGCCATGCTGCACGATGTGATCGAAGACACCGGCATCGCCAAGGAAGCCCTCTGCCAGCAGTTCGGCGAGACGGTCGCCGAGCTGGTCGACGGGGTCAGCAAGCTGACCCAGATGAACTTCGAGACCAAGGCCGAGGCCCAGGCCGAGAACTTCCAGAAGATGGCCATGGCCATGGCCCGCGACATCCGCGTGATCCTGGTCAAGCTGGCCGACCGCTTGCACAACATGCGCACCCTGGAAGTGCTTTCGGGCGAAAAACGCCGACGCATCGCCAAGGAAACCCTCGAGATCTACGCCCCCATCGCCAACCGCCTGGGCATGCACAACGTGCGCGTGGAGTTCGAGGACCTCGGCTTCAAGGCCATGCACCCGATGCGCTCCTCGCTGATCCACCGCGCAGTCAAGAGCGCCCGTGGCAACCGCAAGGAAATCGTCGCCAAGATCGAGCATTCCCTGGCCAACTGCCTGGCGGCAGACGGCATCGAGGGTGAGGTCAGCGGTCGGCAGAAACACCTCTATGGCATCTACAAGAAGATGCGCGGCAAGCGCCGCGCCTTCAACGAGATCATGGACGTGTACGCCTTCCGCATCATCGTCGACAAGGTCGACACCTGCTACCGCGTGCTTGGCGCCGTGCACAACTTGTACAAGCCATTGCCTGGTCGCTTCAAGGACTACATCGCGATTCCCAAGGCCAACGGCTACCAGTCGCTGCACACCACGCTGTTCGGCATGCATGGCGTGCCCATCGAGATCCAGATTCGCACCCGCGAAATGGAAGAGATGGCCAACAATGGCATCGCCGCCCATTGGCTGTACAAGTCCAACGAGGACGAGCAGCCCAAGGGCAACCACGCCCGCGCCCGCCAGTGGGTCAAGGGTATCCTCGAGCTGCAGCAACGCGCCGGCAACTCCCTGGAGTTCATCGAAAGCGTGAAGATCGACCTGTTCCCGGACGAGGTCTACGTCTTCACGCCCAAAGGCCGGATCATGGAGCTGCCCAAAGGCTCAACCGCCGTCGACTTCGCCTACGCGGTGCATACTGATGTGGGCAACAGCTGCATCGCCTGCCGTATCAACCGCCGCCTGGCGCCTCTGTCCGAGCCGCTGCAGAGCGGCTCGACCGTGGAGATCGTCAGTGCCCCGGGCGCACGGCCGAACCCGGCCTGGCTCAACTTCGTGGTCACCGGCAAGGCACGCACGCATATTCGCCACGCCCTCAAGCAGCAACGCCGCTCCGAATCCATCAGCCTGGGCGAGCGCCTGCTGAACAAGGTGCTCACCGGCTTCGACAGCAGCCTGGAGCAAATCCCCCCGGAGCGCATCCAGGCCATCCTCGCCGAGTACCGCCTGGAGCTGATCGAAGACCTGCTCGAAGACATCGGCCTGGGCAACCGCATGGCTTATGTGGTCGCCCGCCGCCTGTTGTCCGCCGAGGGCGAACAATTGCCGGCCCCCGAGGGCCCGCTGGCCATCCGTGGTACCGAAGGCCTGGTGCTCAGCTACGCCAAGTGCTGCACGCCGATCCCAGGCGACCCGATCGTCGGCCACCTCTCGGCAGGCAAGGGCATGGTCGTGCACCTGGAAAACTGCCGTAACATCAGTGAAATCCGCCACAACCCGGAGAAGTGCGTGCAGCTCTCCTGGGCCAAGGACATCACCGGCGAATTCAATGTCGAGCTGCGCGTCGAGCTGGAGCACCAGCGTGGCCTGATCGCGCTGCTGGCCAGCAGCGTCAACGCCGCCGACGGCAATATCGAAAAAATCAGCATGGACGAACGCGACGGCCGTATCAGCGTGGTCCAACTGGTGGTCAGCGTGCGCGACCGCGTGCACCTGGCCCGCGTGATCAAGAAGTTGCGTACCCTGACCGGCGTGGTCCGCATCACCCGCATGCGTACGTAGTCCGTCAACCAAGGAGTCATCATGACCAAGACCGTCATCAACAGCGACAAGGCCCCAGCCGCTATCGGCACCTACTCCCAGGCGATCAAGGCCGGCAACACCGTGTACATGTCCGGCCAGATCCCGCTGGATCCGAAGACCATGGAACTGGTCGAAGGCTTCGAAGCCCAGACCGTCCAGGTCTTCGAAAACCTCAAGGCCGTGGCCGAGGCTGCCGGTGGTTCGTTCAAGGACATCGTCAAGCTGAACATCTTCCTCACCGACCTGAGCCACTTCGCCAAGGTCAACGAGATCATGGGCCGTTACTTCGAACAGCCCTACCCGGCCCGTGCCGCCATCGGCGTTGCCGCGCTGCCGAAAGGCTCGCAGGTCGAGATGGACGCGATCCTGGTCATCGAGTGATGCCCATGGTGACGGGCTGCCCGCCCGTCACCTTCCCTTCCCCAAGGTTCCAGCACCATGCGCCACGCCCTTTCCCTTGCACTGGCAGCCCTGCTTCTGGGCGGCTGTGCCAGCCACAAGCCCGAAGACTACAACGGCACCTGGATCAATCAGGACGCCATCGATGCCGCCGATGGCGGCAGCCTGCACCAGGCCCTGAGCGAGCACGGGCCGGTACTCGAATGGAAGATCGACGTCGCCAACCAGCAGGCCAGCTACAGCAATGGCTTCGAGGCGGTCGACGGCTACCTCAGTGCCAAGGAAGACCAATGGCAAGCCAGCTTCTCTGGCGGCCAGACCGAGCAATTGAACCTGGACGGCGACACCCTGCGCACCACCTCGCAGGCCGGCGAAAAGCAAACGTTCGTACGGGTCAAGGCCGCACCCGCCAACGCCCCGCTGGGCGGCAGTTTTGAAAAGGCTCTGTACAAGGCCTACCTGGGCGGCGACTGGAAGATCATTGAAGGCCCCGGCAAGGGGGCGGTGGTGCGCTTTGCCGAGAACGGCAGGGTGACCGGCCTGCCCAACCTCGACCGCTACGCCCTGTGCCTGGCCGGCGATTGCGCCGACATGGGCGGCGACAACGACAGCCTGTGGCTGGAGCGCGACCGGCGCGGGGCACCCTGGATTTTCAAGCGTGATGACGACACGCTGGAGATCCTTCAGGCCGTCAACCGCGCGCAACCTGACGAGAAGCCGCAACTGGCGCCAGGTGCTCGGCAATGGGTGCTGGAGCGCGACTGACCTTTATCGGTTTCGATGACCCAATCGCCGGCAAGCCGGCTCCCACAGGTGCGGCAGGCATCACCTCTGTGGGAGCCGGCTTGCCGGCGATTGGGCACTGAAGCCTACCCCTTCAGGATGGCCGCATAGCCGTCCTTGTAGCCCGGGTACTGCGGCATCCAGCCCAACGCCCTGGCCCGCGCATTGCTGCACCGCTTGCTGCCGGTGCGGCGCACCCGCTGCTCGTCCGACCACTCGGTGACCCCCATGTACTGGCGCAACCAGGCCACCACATCGGCCAGCGGCGCCGGGTCGTCGTCCACGCCGATATAGCAGTCATCCAGCGCCACACCCTGCGCATCGGCCTGCAGCAGGAACGCGATCAACCCTGCGGCATCCTCGGCATGGATGCGATTACCGTACAGTGGTGGCTCCTCGGCCACGCGGTAACCTTGGCGTACCTGACTGAGCAACCATTCGCGCCCCGGGCCATAGATGCCGGTCAGGCGCACGATGGAGGCCGGCAGCCCACTGTGCAGTGCCAATTGCTCCGCCTCCAGCATTACCCGCCCCGAATAGCCCTGGGGCTCGGTGACCGCGCGCTCGTCGATCCATTCGCCATCGGCCTGGCCATACACGCTGCTGCTGGACACGAACAGCACTCGTCGCGGCCGCTGCCCACGCTCCGCCAACCAACCCAGCACATGGCGCAACCCCTCGACATAGGCCTGTCGGTAGCCCGCCTCGTCGTGCTGGCTGGCCGCCACGCAATACACCAGGTAGTCCGGCGACCGTGCCGGCCAGGCCGCTGGAATCGTCGGCTCGGCCAGGTCGGCGGCGATCGGCCATACGCCAGCCGGAAGGTGCTCGACAGAACGCCGCAAGCCGCTGACCTGCCAGCCCTGGGCAAGCAGTTGTCGCGCCAGACGGCCACCTACATCGCCACAGCCTACGATCAACACGGATGGTTCCGACATCTCCAAACTCCCAAGGCCAAAGGTTCAGGCTAGCCGGATTAATCGATGGGCGGCTAGACGTTGGTTAAAAAAGGCAACTTTATTACTTCTGCTAACAAGAATTACTTGCAATAATGGCGCCCTGTCTGTTCTCGGCCTGTCTCGAGGCCGTGGGGAACATCAATCTTTTTCTTCATCAGGTCCGGCCAGCATGACACGTACTCAACCCTCCGCTTCGCCAACCACGTCGCGCGCCTGGCGCGCCATCGCCGCGCTGACGCTCAGCCTGGTGCTGGCCCCGACCGCCATGGCCGATGAGCCTGTCGCACCCGCCACCAACGCCCCGGCAGCCGCCGCAGCCCCTGCGGCTCCCATGCAGGCGCCGGCAGCCGATGCCAAGGCGCCAGCCGACGCCGCCAACGTCGCCAACGCCGCTGCCGCACCGGCCGGCGCCCAAGCTGCAGGCGACGAGAACGTCCAGGCCCTGGTCGAGGACACCTCCCTGGGCATGGCCCACGACCTGTCTCCATGGGGCATGTACAAGAACGCCGACGTGGTCGTCAAAGCCGTGATGATCGGCCTGGCCATCGCCTCGCTGATCACCTGGACCATCTGGATCGCCAAGGGCTTCGAGCTGATGGGCGCCAAGCGTCGCCTGCGTGGTGAAATCGCACTCCTGAAGAAGGCCGCCAGCCTCAAGGAAGCCAGCGACGCCGCCAACAAGCCAGGCACCCTGGCCCACACCCTGGTCCATGATGCCCTGGATGAAATGCGCCTGTCGGCCAATGCTCGCGAAAAGGAAGGCATCAAGGAACGCGTGAGCTTCCGCCTGGAGCGTCTGGTCGCCGCCAGCGGCCGTAGCATGAGCAGCGGCACCGGCATGCTTGCCACCATCGGCTCCACCGCACCCTTCGTGGGCCTGTTCGGCACCGTGTGGGGCATCATGAACAGCTTCATCGGCATCGCCAAGACCCAGACCACCAACCTGGCCGTGGTCGCCCCCGGCATCGCCGAAGCCCTGCTGGCCACTGCCCTGGGCTTGGTCGCGGCGATTCCTGCCGTGGTCATCTACAACGTCTTCGCCCGCTCCATCGCCGGCTACAAGGCCCAGGTCTCCGACGCTTCGGCGCAGGTCCTGCTGCTGGTCAGCCGCGACCTGGACCACCAGGGCAGCGAGCGCGTCGCCCCGCACGTGGTCAAAGTGGGGTAAGCCATGGGCCTGCATCTCAACGAAGGTGGCGACGACCTCGCCGAAAACCACGAAATCAACGTCACACCCTTCATCGACGTGATGCTGGTGCTGCTGATCATCTTCATGGTCGCGGCACCACTGGCCACTGTCGATATCAAGGTCGACCTGCCTGCCTCCAGCGCCAAGCCGGCACCAAGGCCCGAGAAGCCGGTGTTCGTCAGCGTCAAGACCGACAAGAAGCTGTTCGTCGGCGATGACGAGGTGGCCCAGCGTGACCAGCTGGGTGCGATGCTCGACGCCAAGACCAAGGGCGACAAGGAAACCACCATCTTCTTCCAGGCCGACAAGGGTGTTGACTACGGCGACCTGATGGATGTGATGAACACCATGCGCGCGGCCGGCTACCTCAAGGTCGGCCTGGTCGGCCTCGAAACGGCAGCCAAGCAATGACGAACACACGGTCCAACCTGGCGCGCTACGGCGTCAGCCTGGCGATCGTGCTGGGCGTGCACGCCCTGGCGGTACTGCTGATGCTGAACTGGTCGGTACCCCAGGCCATCGAGTTGCCGCCGGCAGCTATGATGGTCGAGCTGGCGCCACTTCCTGCGCCAGCCCCACCGCCACCGCCCAAGGCTGCGCCGAAGCCTCCGGCCCCGGTCGAAGAGCCACCGCTGCCCAAGCTGGTGGAAGCGCCCAAGCCGAAGATCGCCGTTCCCAAGCCGCCCAAGCCGAAGGCCAAGCCGCAGCCACCCAAGCCCGAGAAGAAGCCTGAGCCGCCGAAGGACCTGCCGCCGGCCAAGGAAGAAGTCGTCGATACGCCGCCAAGCAACACGCCACCGCAGAAGTCGGCAGCACCGGCACCGAGCGTCGCGGCCAACAGCAAAGCCTTGCCGACCTGGCAGAGCGACCTGCTGCGCCACCTGGCCAAGTACAAGCGCTACCCGGAAGACGCACGCCGTCGCGGCCTGCAAGGCATCAACCGGCTGCGTTTCGTGGTCGATGCCGATGGCAAGGTACTGTCGTTCGCCCTCGCCGGTGGTTCGGGCAGCGCGGCGCTGGACCGGGCGACCCTGGAGATGATCCGCCGGGCGCAGCCTGTACCCAAGCCGCCGAAGGAGCTGCTGAACAATGGCCAGATCGAGGTGGTAGCGCCGTTCGTCTACTCGCTGGACCGCCGCTGAGGCGTTTGCTTCTGTCACAAAACGGCAAGTCTGATAACGTGCGTCTATCGATTGCAGCCGCTATGCTGGGGCCGCAACTTCATGGACGCACGTTATGACCCTCACAGAATTACGCTACATCGTCACACTCGCCCAGGAGCAGCATTTCGGCCACGCCGCCGAGCGTTGCCATGTCAGCCAGCCGACCCTGTCGGTCGGGGTGAAGAAGCTCGAGGACGAGCTCGGTGTACTGATCTTCGAACGCAGCAAGAGCGCGGTGCGCCTGACCCCGGTCGGCGAAAGCATCGTCGCCCAGGCCCAGAAGGTGCTGGAACAGGCCCAGGGCATCCGTGAGCTGGCCCAGGCCGGCAAGAACCAGCTGACCGCGCCGCTGAAGGTCGGGGCCATCTATACCGTCGGCCCCTATCTGTTCCCCCACCTCATTCCCCAGCTGCACCGGGTCGCCCCGCAGATGCCGCTGTACATCGAGGAAAATTTCACCCACGTACTGCGCGAGAAACTGCGCAACGGCGAACTGGATGCAGTGATCATCGCCCTGCCGTTCAACGAGGCCGACGTGCTGACCCTGCCACTGTACGACGAGCCCTTCTACGCGCTGATGCCAGCCGACCACCCCTGGACCGCCAAGAAGACCATCGACACGGCCATGCTCAACGACAAGAGCCTGCTGCTGCTAGGCGAAGGCCACTGTTTCCGCGACCAGGTGCTCGAGGCCTGCCCAACCATCAATAAGGGCGGCGAAGGCTCCAAGCACACCACGGTCGAGTCCAGTTCGCTGGAAACCATCCGCCACATGGTCGCCTCGGGCCTGGGTGTGTCGATCCTGCCGCTATCGGCTGTCCATAGCCACCATTACGCCCCTGGTGTGATCGAAGTGCGCCCACTGACGCCGCCCTCGCCGTTCCGCACCGTGGCCATCGCCTGGCGCGCCAGCTTCCCGAGGCCGAAGGCCATCGAGATCCTCGCCGACTCGATCCGCCTCTGCTCGGTCGCCAAGCCGCCCGCGGACAAATCGGCCTGAGCCCATGACCGAGCTGTCGAACGTCCCGGTCACCGCCCTCAAGGGCGTGGGCGATGCCATGGCCGAGAAACTGGCCAAGGTTGGCCTGGAGAACCTGCAGGACCTGCTGTTCCACCTGCCCCTGCGCTACCAGGACCGTACCCGCGTAGTGCCCATCGGTGCCTTGCGCCCGGGCCAGGACGCGGTGATCGAGGGCGTGGTCAGCGGTGCCGACGTGACCATGGGCAAGCGCCGCAGCCTGGTGGTGCGGCTGGGTGACGGCACCGGCGTGCTGAGCCTGCGTTTCTACCATTTCAGCAATGCCCAGAAGGAAGGCCTCAAGCGCGGCACCCACCTGCGCTGCTACGGCGAGGCCCGCCCCGGTGCCTCGGGGCTGGAGATCTACCACCCGGAATACCGCGCGCTCAATGGCAGCGAACCGGCACCACCGGTGGAGCAGACCCTGACGCCGATCTACCCCACCACCGAAGGCCTGACCCAGCAACGCCTGCGTCTGCTCTGCCAGCAGAGCCTGGCCATGCTCGGTCCGCGCAGCCTGCCCGACTGGCTGCCTGCGGAACTGGCCCGGGACTACCAATTGGCGCCGCTGGACGATGCCATCCGCTACCTGCACAACCCTCCGGCCGACGCCGACCTGGAGGAGCTCGCCGAGGGTCAGCACTGGGCCCAGCACCGCCTGGCCTTCGAAGAGCTGCTGACCCACCAGCTTTCCCAGCAACGCCTGCGTGAAAGCCTGCGCACCCTGCGCGCCCCGGTCTTGCCCAAGGCCAGTCGCCTGCCGGCTCAGTACCTGGCCAACCTGGGGTTCAACCCCACCGGCGCCCAGCAACGGGTCGCCAACGAGATCGCCTACGACCTCAGTCAGCCTGAGCCGATGATGCGCCTGGTCCAGGGCGATGTCGGGGCTGGCAAGACGGTCGTCGCCGCCCTCGCCGCGCTCCAGGCCCTGGAGGCCGGCTACCAGGTGGCGCTCATGGCGCCCACGGAGATCCTCGCCGAACAGCATTACCTGACCTTCAAGCGCTGGCTCGAGCCCCTGGGCATCGAAGTGGCCTGGCTGGCCGGCAAGCTCAAGGGCAAGGCCCGCGCCAGCGCCTTGGAGCAGATCGCCAGTGGCGTGCCGATGGTAGTGGGCACCCATGCCCTGTTCCAGGAGGAAGTGAAGTTCCGCCACCTGGCCCTGGCGATCATCGACGAACAGCACCGTTTCGGCGTCCAGCAGCGCCTGGCCCTGCGCCAGAAAGGCGTGGCCGGCCAGCTGTGCCCACACCAGTTGATCATGACCGCCACGCCGATCCCGCGCACGTTGGCCATGAGTGCCTACGCCGACCTGGACACCTCGGTGCTCGACGAGCTGCCGCCTGGCCGTACCCCGGTCAATACCGTGCTGGTGGCCGACAGCCGCCGCTTCGAGGTGGTCGAGCGGGTACGCGCTGCCTGCGCCGAAGGGCGCCAGGCGTACTGGGTGTGTACCTTGATCGAGGAGTCCGAGGAGCTGACCTGCCAGGCGGCCGAAAGCACCTTCGAGGAGCTCGGCAGCGCGCTGGGCGAGCTGCGCGTGGGCCTGATCCACGGGCGCATGAAACCGGCCGAGAAAGCCGCAGTGATGGCTGAATTCAAGGCCGGCAACCTCCAGCTGCTGGTCGCCACCACGGTCATCGAGGTGGGGGTGGACGTGCCCAACGCCAGCCTGATGATCATCGAGAACCCCGAGCGTCTGGGTCTGGCCCAGTTGCACCAGTTGCGCGGCCGTGTGGGTCGGGGCAGCGCCGTCAGCCATTGCGTGCTGCTCTACCACCCGCCTTTGTCGCAGATCGGCCGCGAACGGCTGGGCATCATGCGCGAAACCAACGACGGATTCGTGATTGCCGAAAAAGACCTGGAGTTGCGCGGGCCCGGGGAAATGCTGGGAACCCGCCAGACCGGCCTGCTCCAGTTCAAGGTGGCCGACCTGATGCGCGACGCCGACCTGCTCCCGGCAGTGCGCGATGCCGCCCAGGCGCTGCTGGCACGCTGGCCGGACCACGTCAGCCCGCTGCTCGACCGCTGGTTGCGCCATGGCCAGCAGTACGGGCAGGTTTGACGGCAAGCCGGCTCGTTCTGATGTTGTCCGCCTTCCTGTAGGAGCGGGCTTGCCCCGCGATTGCGGCAGTGAGCCAACATCGTAATCGCGGGACAAGCCCGCTCCCACAAGGGGAACCCTATTCGTTCTGAAACAGAATGGATCCAGCCCCGGCCCAGGCTGGTTATACTTCGCGTTTAAAGAAAACCGTGGACACAGACCATGACTGAAGTTGCCCTGGACACCGCAACCCCACACGCACCGTCTGTCATCCGGCTGCTGCTCGACAAGCTTGGCGTGCCCTACCGCGAAGTACCCGAGCATACGCAACTGCCGGCCAGCGCACGTGTCCAGGCGATTCTCCTAGACGACGAGGTCGGCGCCCTGATGGTGCTGTTCCCGCAGGACCAACTGCTGGACCTCAACCGCCTGACCGAGCTGACCGGGCGCAAGCTGGTAGCCGTGCCGGTGGCGCGCCTCAAGCATATGCTCGACAAACACGCCCTCAAGACCCTGCCCGGGATCCCGGCCCTGACCAGCTACCCCTGCCTCTACGAAGCCAGCCTGCTGCAGGCCGACAACCTGCTGATCCAGTCCGGCGAGCGCGGCCTGCTGCTTGAGATCCCACGTGAAGACTTCAAGCGCATGCTGGCCAAGGCAAGCGCCGGCCATTTCGGGGAACAGATCGAGGCCATTCGCCCGAATTTGGACCGCCCCGACGACGACTCCAAGGAAATCAGCCGCGCCGTCCAGGCCTTTACCGCTCGCCGTATCCAGCAACGCCTGGAACAGACCATCGAGATCCCGCCGCTGGCCGACACGGCGCAGAAGATCATCAAACTGCGCGTCGACCCCAATGCCAGCATCGACGACATCACCGGTGTGGTGGAAACCGACCCGGCCCTGGCGGCCCAGGTGGTCAGCTGGGCGGCATCGCCCTACTACGCGTCTCCCGGCAAGATCCGCTCGGTGGAAGACGCCATCGTCCGTGTGCTGGGCTTCGACCTGGTGATCAACCTGGCCCTGGGCCTGGCGCTGGGCAAGACCTTGAGCCTGCCCAAGGACCACCCGCAGGAAGCCACGCCGTACTGGCAACAGTCGATCTACACCGCCGCGGTGATCGAAGGCCTGACCCGGGCCATGCCCCGTGCCGAGCGCCCCGAGGCAGGCCTGACCTACCTGGCTGGCCTGCTGCACAACTTCGGCTACCTGTTGCTGGCCCACGTCTTCCCGCCGCACTTTTCACTGATCTGCCGCCACCTCGAGGTCAACCCACACCTGTGCCACACCTTCGTGGAACAACACCTGCTGGGCATCAGTCGTGAACAGATCGGCGCCTGGTTGATGAAGCTGTGGGACATGCCGGAAGAGCTCTCCGCCGCGCTGCGCTTCCAGCACGACCCGAGCTATGACGGCGAATATGCAGCCTTCCCCAACTTAGTATGCCTGGCGGTACGCCTGTTACGTGCCCGTGGCATCGGCACCGGGCCCCAGGAAGAGATTCCGGACGCCTTGCTCGAACGCCTGAGCCTGACCCGGGAGAAAGCGGAGGATGCAGTGACCAAGGTGCTGGAGGCCGAGACGCTGCTGCGCGAGCTGGCTTCGCAGTTCCACGCGCCGCATTGAGCCGCGCGGGTAGACCTGTATCGCCTGCTGCGCCCCATCGCCGGCAAGCCGGCTCCCACCTGCCCTGCGCTGTTTTCAGAGACGCCGCCTACCTGTGGGAGCCGGCTTGCCGGCAGATTGGGCCCGAGCAGGCGCCCTATCGGCCTTTTTTCTTCGGCTTCAGGTATTTCATCAGGCCCTGGAACCAGATGACCAGTGCCGGGTTGCCCTTGATCTGGATGCTCTTGTCCTGGATCCCTTGCATGAAGGCCAGCTGCTTGTTGCCAGCCTGCAGAGTGTTGAAGCCGTAGGCCGCGTCCTTGAAGGCGATGGCGAAGGCCGGCTGGGGATGGAGGCCGCCCTTGCTGCTGATGCGCTCGCCACTGACGATGAAGTGCCGGCCCACCTTGCCGTCGAGGGTCTGCATCTGGAAGACCAGGTCCTTGTCCCGCAATTGTTGCTGAAACGCCGGGTTGTTGCGGCTGGCCCGAGCCATCAGCAGCCCCATGGCCCAGAGCAGGAAGCGAAACTTCATCTACACGCCTCGACTAAAAAGTGACTGAGCCGCGCAGTTTATCCTTTTATCGGACGTGGAATGCAACTCTGCTGTTTCGGGCTTTTCCGTTTCCCAGAATGCACAACGGGCGCCCAGGGCGCCCGTTCGGATAACGTGATTATCGAAAACCGATCACTTGCCTTTCTTTGCTGGCTTGGCAGGTTGGTTGACGCTGTCGCGCAGGTTCTTGCCAGGCTTGAAAGCGACGGTATTGCTGGCCTTGATCTTGACCGGCTGGCCGGTCTGCGGGTTCTTGCCGGTGCGAGCACCACGATGACGTTTTTCAAAGGTACCGAAACCGACCAGGGTGACGGTGTCCTTGTCCAGCGCACCGGTGATGCTGTCGAGGATGGCATTCAAGACCTGGTTGGCCTTTTCCTTGGTCAGATCGGCCTTTTCGGCGATAACAGCGGCGAGTTCTGGTTTACGCATAGTGAAGCCTCTTGGACGGGATTTCTTGTTGTTATTGCCGTGCTGCCGTGTGAAGCAGCGTTCAAAGGCACCGCAGGCTCTAATCTGCGGCAGACGGAAGTGAGGATGGCACGCCCACCGAAGGCGCGCCAGTGCCAGGGCGGCCATTGTCGCGCCAAGGACAGGCCATACCCGACAGAGCACCCGCTATTTATGCCATCAAGGGTGGCAACTGCCGATTCAGCGCCAGCTTCTCCATCACCGCCGTGCCGGTTAACGCGTAACCCAGCAGTTTCCCGTCGCCCGCATGGCAGAGCACCTTGAGGTCGGCGCCCTGCCCCTCCACCTGCCAGACACCTTCATGGCCCGGCGGTGGGGGCGAAACCACCAGCGGGCAGGCCGGGGTCTTGACCGTGACCGGCATGGGCCCGTAGGCCACGGCGGTGGGGTTGCCGACCAGGGTTTGAGCCAGGGCACGCGCGCAGGTCATCAGCGGCATGACATACAGCAGGTTGACCCCATCGACCTCGGCGCAGTCACCCAGGGCGAAGATATTGCCGTGGGAGGTACGCAACTGGCGATCCACCACCACGCCACGATTGACCTGCAGGCCAGCAGCGGCAGCCAGGTCGGTGCGGGGACGCAGGCCGATGGCCGACACCACCAGGTCGCAGGCGATCACGCTGCCATCGGACAGATGCGCCTCGAGGCCGTCGTCAGCATGTTGCAGCCGGGTCAATACGGGCCCCAGATGGAAGCGCACGCCCAGGCCTTCCAGGCCGGCCTGCACAGCGCTGGCCGCGGCGGGATGCAGCAGGGTCGGCATCACCTGTTCGCAAGGCGCGACCACATCGATTTCGTAGCCGCCCAGGCTCATGTCGTTGGCGAATTCGCAACCGATCAGGCCGGCCCCGAGGATCAGCACACGGCGCTTGCCTGCCGCTGCGGCACGAAAGCGCGCGTAGTCTTCCAGGTCATTGATGGGAAACACCAGGTCGCCGCCATCGCCTTCGATCGGCACCTGCACCGTCTGTGCACCCCAGGCGAGCACCAGGTCACGGTACTCGACCGCTTCCTCGCCAATCCACAGGCGCTTGTGCCCCGGGTCGATGCCGCTGATGCGGGTGTGCGTGCGGATCTCGGCCTTGAGCTGCTCGGCCATGGCGCCCGGCTCGGCCATGCACAGGCCGTCGGCATCCTTGTGCTTGGCAAAGCCCGTGGAGAGCATGGGCTTGGAGTAGGAACGACCGTCGTCGGCGGTGATCAGCAGCAGCGGCGTCTGGTCGTCGAGCTTGCGAAACTCGCGGGCCAGGTTGTAACCGGCCAGGCCGGTACCAATGATCACCACAGGGGACGTCATGTCGTGCTTCCTCTCGTTGAATGGGTTGCGATCAGCCGATGGCGATCATTTCGAAGTCGCTCTTGCCGACACCGCAGTCGGGGCACAGCCAGTCTTCCGGCACGTCTTCCCAACGGGTGCCTGGGGCGATGCCGTCGTCCGGCCAGCCCTCGGCTTCGTCGTAGATCAGGCCGCAGACAATACATTGCCACTTTTTCATGGGGTTGGTTTTCCTCGTCTTTAATGTGCTGACTGCCTGTAGGGGCGGCCGCCATTATGCAAGCAGTCGGGGCAATCATGCTAAGCTCGCGGCCTCTCTGGCTGTAACAAGCATATCGACGTGTCGTACGAATCCCCGCAAGCAGCCGCTGTCGCGTGGCTGCCGTATTCACAGCTGGCAACCGATGTCGACCAGCCGACCCTCGGCTGGCTGTTCGATGAAGGCTCCCTGACCCGCCGGCTGATCCATCTGTCCCAAAGCCATTTCGCCGTCGACCCGCTGTTCGAAGGCTGGCAACCGCTGCGTGATGATGAATGCCAAGCGCTGGGCCTCGCGCCAGGTGCCGAAGGTTGGGTGCGCGAGGTGTACCTGCGCGGGCATGGCCAACCATGGGTATTCGCCCGCAGCGTGGCCAGCCGTAGCGCCCTGGAACGGGGCGGCCTGGACCTGGAGACGCTGGGCAGCCGCTCGTTGGGCGAACTGCTGTTCTGCGACCAGGCGTTCATTCGTCATCCTATCGAGGTTTGCCGCTATCCACGGGGTTGGTTGCCGCTCGACGTGGTCCATGACGATTTGTGGGGGCGGCGCTCGCGCTTCGAACGTGACAACCTCGACGTCCTGGTGGCCGAGGTGTTCCTGCCAGAGCTGTGGCGCGTGGCCAAGGAGGAAAACCGCTGATGTACCTGCACTTGCTCAAGTCGTTCAACCGCCTGCACCCTCGGGCCTGGGACTTCATCCAGCTCAGCCGCATGGACCGCCCGATCGGCATCTACCTGCTGCTGTGGCCGACCTTGTCGGCGGTATGGATCGCCGGCAACGGCTCGCCGACCCTGGCCAACGTACTGATCTTCGGCCTGGGCGTGGTGCTGATGCGCGCAGCCGGTTGCTGCATCAATGACTTCGCCGACCGCAAGGTGGACGGCCACGTCAAGCGTACGGCTGACCGACCGCTGGCCAGTGGCCGGGTGAAGCCCCGCGAAGCGCTGATGCTGTTCGCCATCCTGGTCGGCGTGAGCTTCCTGCTGGTGCTGTGCACCAATGCAAGGACCGTGTGGTTGTCGTTCGGTGCAGTAGCCCTGGCATTCTGCTACCCGTTCATGAAGCGCTACACCTATTACCCCCAGGTGGTGCTGGGCGCTGCTTATTCCTGGGGCATCCCCATGGCCTTCACCGCCGCAGGTGGCGAGCTGCCGGCCAGCGCCTGGCTGCTGTACATCGCCAACCTGCTGTGGACCGTGGGCTACGACACCTACTACGCCATGGTCGACCGCGACGATGACCTGAAGATCGGCGTGAAGTCCACGGCGATCCTGTTCGGCGAGGCCGACCGGACGATCATCCTGACACTGCAGATGCTCTCGCTGGGGTGCCTGCTGCTCGCCGGCAGCCATTTCGACATGGGCGGCTGGTTCCACCTGGGCTTGCTGACGGCTGCGGCGTGCTTTGCCTGGGAGTACTGGTCGACGCGCAGGCTGGACCGGGAGTCGTGCTTCAAGGCGTTCCTGCACAATCACTGGGCGGGGATGCTGATCTTCATCGGCGTGGTGCTGGATTACGCGTTGCGCTGAAGGGGCTCAGGGGGCTGCCTTGCAGCCCAATCGCCGGCCCCCACCAGGGCTCAGTGCCAACAACATGTGGGAGCCGGCTCGCCGGCAATTGGGCGCAGCCTCAAGGCTTGGCGATATGCCAGACGTCCTTCACGCCATCGCCGGTCTTGTCCCCGGCCTTCTTGTCCTTGATGAAGGTGTACAGCGGCTTGCCGTCATAGGCCCACTGCTTGGCCCCGTCGTCACGGGTGACCTGGGTCCATTTGTCCTTGGCGGCTTCGTCGTCGGGCTTGACCAGCAGCGGCGGCCAGTTCTTGGCGCATTCGCCGTTGCACATGGACTTGCCGTCGGCATCCTTGTCGAATGTGTAGAGGGTCATGCCGGCATGATCGACCCACATGCCATCCTTCTCCATCGCGTGGTGGGCAGACGCCACCCCCGGTAGCGCCAGCGCAGCGAAAAGGGCCATCCAGCTCAGCGTATATCGTGTCATTGGAATCACCATCGTTTCGGGGGGAGTGGGAGCTGAAACACCGCCTCGGCGGCCCTTTCAAGCCTAGCCCAGTCATGGAATGTCGCCATAAACGCCAATGGCCTGTCACACAGCTGCAATAATTCCGTTATCTAATGCGGGCCAGACACAGTTCCTGGGAGAGGTATCAAGCATGGTTGGCAGAAACATTCTGATCGTCGACGACGAAGCGCCCATTCGCGAGATGATCGCCGTTGCATTGGAAATGGCCGGCTATGACTGCCTGGAAGCGGAGAACTCCCAGCAAGCCCACGCCATCATTGTCGACCGCAAGCCGGACCTGATCCTGCTCGACTGGATGCTGCCCGGCACCTCGGGCATCGAACTGGCGCGGCGCCTCAAGCGAGACGAGCTGACCGGCGATATCCCGATCATCATGCTCACCGCCAAAGGTGAAGAGGACAACAAGATCCAAGGCCTTGAAGTCGGCGCCGACGACTACATCACCAAGCCGTTCTCGCCGCGCGAACTGGTGGCCCGGCTCAAGGCCGTGCTGCGCCGCACCGGCCCGAGCGACAGCGAAGCGCCGATCGAAGTCGGCGGCCTGCTGCTCGACCCGATCAGCCACCGCGTCACCATCGACGGCAAGCCGGCCGAGATGGGCCCCACCGAGTACCGCCTGCTGCAGTTCTTCATGACCCACCAGGAACGCGCCTATACCCGCGGCCAACTGCTCGACCAGGTCTGGGGCGGCAACGTCTATGTCGAGGAACGCACGGTCGACGTGCATATCCGTCGCCTGCGCAAGGCATTGGGTGAAGCCTACGAAAATCTGGTACAAACCGTCCGGGGCACCGGCTACCGCTTCTCTACCAAGAGCTGATCCAGCCCGAAGCCACGCCGCAAGCCGCTGTACAAGGACCGTCAATTGAACCAGAACTGGCACGCGACCCTGATTCGCCACATGCTGCTGCTGATCACCGTCTGCCTGGTCGGCGGGCTGGTCAGCGGCTACTACGGGTGGAGCCTGGCCATCGGCCTTGCGCTCTACCTGGGCTGGACCCTCAAGCAACTGCTGCGCCTGCACGATTGGCTGCGCAACCATCAGCCCGATGAAGCCCCGCCCGACGGCTACGGCCTGTGGGGCGAAGTGTTCGACAGCATCTACCACCTGCAGCGCCGCGACCAGCGCGTGCGTGGCCGCCTGCAGGCAGTGATCGACCGCGTCCAGGAGTCCACCGCGGCGCTGCGCGACGCGGTGATCATGCTCGACAGCGAAGGCAACCTGGAATGGTGGAACCGCGCCGCCGAGACCTTGCTGGGCTTCAAGACCCCGCAGGACGGGGGCCAGCCGGTCACCAACCTGGTACGCCACCCGCGCTTCAAGGAATACTTCGAGGCCGAGAACTACCTCGAGCCGCTGGAAATCCCGTCGCCGATCAATGATCGTCTGCGCGTGCAACTGCACATCACCCGCTACGGCAACAACGAGCACCTGATGCTGGTACGCGATGTCACCCGTATCCACCAGCTCGAACAGATGCGCAAGGACTTCGTCGCCAACGTCTCCCACGAATTGCGCACGCCGTTGACGGTGATCACCGGTTACCTGGAGACCTTGCTCGACAACGTCGAGGACGTGAACCCACGCTGGAACCGGGCATTGCAGCAGATGAGCCAGCAAGGTTCGCGCATGCAGACGCTGCTCAACGACCTGTTGCTGCTGGCCAAGCTCGAGGCGACCGATTACCCCTCGGACAACCAGCCGGTGGCGGTCGACGCCCTGTTGCAATCGATCACCAGCGATGCCCAGGCGCTCTCCGGCCCGCGCAACCAGCGCATCACGCTGGACGCCGCGCCTGGGGTGCGTTTGAAGGGCAGCGAGTCGGAACTGCGCAGTGCCTTTTCCAACCTGGTGTTCAACGCAGTGAAGTACACCCAGGACGAAGGCACCATCCGGGTTCGTTGGTGGGCCGACGACCAAGGCGCCCACCTGTCCGTGCAGGACTCAGGGATCGGCATCGATGCCAAGCACCTGCCGCGCCTGACCGAACGCTTCTACCGGGTCGACTCCAGCCGCGCCTCCAACACCGGCGGCACCGGGCTGGGCCTGGCCATCGTCAAGCACGTGCTGCTGCGCCATCGTGCACGCCTTGAGATCAGCAGCGTGCCGGGGCATGGCAGTACCTTCACGTGTCATTTCGCGCCGGCGCAATTGGCCAACGGTAAGCACTGAGAGGGGCTGCCTCGCAGCCCCAACAAGACCACTACCCTTTGCTTTTGCAGCTCCAGCCGCTACATTGGATCCCCTGTGCCAGCCATCGCTGGCACTTTTTTTCTCACCATTACCAAGACGGACCCCGTAAAAACTCCATCATGGACCCTTCCCCTGGTTTCAGCTTCATCTCTCTCTTTGCCGATTTCGGCATGATTCTCTTCGCCTTCCTCCTGGTGCTGCTCAACGGCTTCTTCGTGGCCGCCGAGTTCGCCATGGTCAAGCTGCGCGCTACCCGCGTCGAGTCCATCGCCGAGCTGCATGGCTGGCGGGGCAGCATCCTGCGCAAGGTCCACAATCAATTGGACGCCTATCTGTCAGCCTGCCAGCTGGGTATCACCCTGGCGTCCCTGGGCCTGGGCTGGGTCGGCGAGCCGGCCTTCGCCCACCTGCTCGAGCCGGTGCTGGCCGCTGTGGGCGTCGACACGCCGGAGCTGGTCAAGGCGATCTCCTTCTTCGTCGCCTTCTTCGTGATCTCCTACCTGCACATCGTGGTCGGCGAGCTGGCACCCAAGTCGTGGGCGATCCGCAAGCCCGAACTGCTGTCGCTGTGGACGGCCGTACCGCTGTACCTGTTCTACTGGCTCATGTACCCGGCCATCTACCTGCTCAACGCCAGCGCCAACACCATCCTGCGCATCGCTGGCCAGGGCGAGCCCGGCCCACACCATGAGCACCACTACAGCCGCGAAGAGCTCAAGCTGATCCTGCACTCCAGCCGCGGTCAGGACCCGAGCGACCAGGGCATGCGTGTGCTGGCCTCGGCCGTGGAGATGGGCGAGCTGGAAGTGGTCGACTGGGCCAACTCCCGCGAGGACATGGTCAGCATCGATGCCCATGCCCCGCTCAAGGAGATCCTGGCGCTAGTGCGCCGCCACAAGTTCAGCCGCTACCCGGTCTACGACGCCGAGCGCGAGGAGTTCACCGGCCTGCTGCACATCAAGGACCTGCTGCTGGAGCTGGCCGAACTCGACCACCTGCCCGCGACCATCGACCTCGACGAGCTGGCACGCCCCCTGGAGCGGGTGTCCCGGCACATGCCGCTGGCCCAGTTGCTGGAGCAGTTCCGCAAGGGCGGCGCGCACTTCGTGCTGGTCGAGGAGGCCGACGGCAAGGTGATCGGCTACCTGACCATGGAGGACGTGCTGGAAGTGCTGGTGGGCGACATCCAGGACGAACACCGCAAGACCGAGCGCGGCATCCTCGCCTATCAGCCCGGCAAGCTGCTGGTACGTGGCGATACGCCGCTGTTCAAGGTCGAGCGCCTGCTGGGCGTTGACCTGGACCACATCGAGGCCGAAACCCTGGCAGGGCTGGTATACGAAACGCTCAAGCGCGTGCCGGAGGAAGAGGAAGTGCTGGAAGTCGAAGGCTTGCGCATCATCATCAAGAAAATGAAGGGGCCGAAGATCGTGCTGGCCAAGGTGCTCAAGCTCGATTGAGCGCTCTGTCCCAGGTACACCACTGAACCCTGTAGGAGCGGGCTTGTCCCGCGATTGGGCCGGTCCTGCCGCCGCGGTTGTATGGCAAGGGCTTCGCCCTTGATCGCGGGACAAGCCCGCTCCTACAGGGCATCGGCTCGGGCAATACGAATCACGGGTTCCCTGCCGTGAAATCCGGCAACCCGCCAATCGGCCGGTTGAATCGGTAGGGAATCGACTCCAGCGCCAGCCCCACATTGCGCTGCACCACGAAATGCAGGTGCGGCCCGCTGCTGTTGCCGGTATTTCCCGACTTGGCCAGCAGCGCGCCCTGGGCCACCCGCTGCCCTTCGCTGACCACCACCGACCCGCGCATCAGGTGCAAGTACACCCCCATGGTGCCGTCCGCATGCAGAATCCTGACGAAGTTGCCCGCCGGGTTGTTGCCGCGACCATGCTGGCGGTTCTCCACCTTCACCACCACGCCTTCGCGCGCCGCGACGATCGGCGTGCCTTCGGGCATGGCGATGTCCATCGCGTAGCGCCCCTTGGGCCCGAAATGGCTGAAACGCCCGTTGGGCCCCTGGCTCAAGCGGAACGGGCCACCGCGCCAGGGGAACGGATAGCGGAAGGCCTGGGGTCGCTTGCTCGGGTCGCCCAAGGCATGGCGGAATTTCGTCTCATAACGCAGGCGCCCGCCCGGCACGGCGGTCACCACGGTCAGCGCCTGGCTCGAACGCGGCGGCACCACACGCCTGATGATCCGGGGCGCATTGCCACCCTGGGCATCGACCAGGCGATACAGGCGAAGCTCGACCTCCACCGGGGCGAACAACTCGTTGCGCGCGAAGAAGCGGGTACCCCCGGCAACCTCCACGGCGCGCAAACGTACCTGGCTGTCCAGGCGCTCGATCATGGGTTCGCGCAGTACGAACGGCCTGGCGCCAGGCAGCGGGCTTTCGGAATAGGACACCACGCCAAAGGCATCGGTGGTTTTGTAGAGGGTCATGCCCAGGCTCGACGCCGAGGCCGTGAGCAAGGCACAGAACAGCAGCAGGCGGGCGGGCATGATAGTGGCTTTTTGATAGTTGTTATGAATCGAAGCCTAGCAGCCACTTTCAGGCGGGGTGTTGCAGTTGGTCGGGAATTGGTCGGCTGTCTTCATCGCGGGACAAGCCCGCTCCTCCAGGGTCGCAGTGTGCCTGTGAGAGCGGTGTGTCCCGCGATTGCGATAGCTCAGGCGCCAGGGGTGAAGTGCTTCTGGGCGGTGCCGCGGGCGATCAGCCGCGACAGGTAGTCGAGCTTCTGTGCATCCTGGTCGACGAATTTGAAGGTCAGTTGCAGCCAGTCGCTGTCGGGCTTGGGCTCCAGGGCAGCCACGGCGTGCAGGTAGCCATTGAGGCGTGCCACCTCGGCATTCTCGCCCTGCTCCAAGTCCAGCACCGCGCCTTCGAGTACCTGCGGCAAGGTCGTGCCGCGGCGTACCACCAGCAAGGCTTCCTTGAGGCTCAAGGCCTTGATCACACAAGCCTGGGTACCGCTGGAAAGCCGCAGCTGGCCCTGGCCACGCCCACTCTGGGCCGCTGCCGCCGCACTCTTGGGCGCCGGTGCGCTGATCAACGGCTTGCTGGGCGCCGCGACTGCCGCCACGGGGGCCTTGACCGTCTCGGCCCGCCCGCCGGTGAGTGCGCTCAACGAATCATTGGCGAATGCCGAGTTGATGCGAGCCGGCGCACTGTTCATCAGGCCTTCGAGTTTGCCCAGCTTGGTCAGGGCCTTCTTCACCTTGGTCAGCAATTGCTCGTTGGTGAACGGCTTGCCCACGAAATCGGATACACCAGCCTGGATGGCCTGGATCACGTTCTCCTTGTCGCCACGGCTGGTCACCATGATGAACTGGAGGTCCTTGAGCTCGGCCTGCTGGCGGCACCAGGTGAGCAGTTCCAGGCCGGACATTTCCGGCATTTCCCAGTCGCACAAGACCAGGTCGAAGCGCTCCTTGCCCAGCAGCGTCATGGCTTTGCGACCATTGACCGCGTCCTCGATGGCGATGCCCGGGAAGGCATTGCGCAGACACTTCCTCACCAGGTCGCGAATGAACGGCGCATCATCCACGACCAGCACGTTGACCTTACTCATCGATACTCCTCTTGAACCCCGACTAGCTTACCGCCGACTGATGGCCATTTGCCAAACCATGGGTCACGCCGGGACTTCTCTCATCGTTCGCGGGTGCCTGCCGGCTGCCCGACCGCAAACGAAAACGCCCGGCCTAGGCCGGGCGTCGATGCTCGGGAGCAACCTTACTTATCGTCCGATTGCGCCGGAACATTAGCGATTTCGGCATCGTCCGCCGCTTCGCCCTGCACTTCGGCCTTCATGCGCTTGAGGCCCATGTGGCGTACATCGGTGCCGCGCACGAGGTAGATCACCAGTTCGGAGATGTTGCGCGCGTGGTCGCCGATGCGCTCCAGCGAACGCAAGGCCCAGATCACGCTCAGTACGCGGGAGATCGAACGCGGGTCTTCCATCATGTAGGTGACCAGCTCGCGCAGCGCGGTCTTGTATTCACGGTCGATGGTCTTGTCGTACTGGGCCACCGACAGCGCAAGGTCGGCATCGAAGCGGGCGAAGGCGTCCAGTGCATCACGCACCATGTTACGCACCTGGTCGCCGATGTGGCGCACCTCGACGTAACCACGGGGCGACTCGCCCTCCTCGCACAGCTGGATGGCGCGGCGGGCGATCTTGGTGGATTCGTCGCCGATGCGCTCCAGGTCGATCACCGACTTGGAGATGCTGATGATCAGGCGCAGGTCGGAGGCTGCCGGCTGGCGGCGGGCGAGGATACGCACGCATTCCTCGTCGATGTTGCGCTCCATCTGGTTGATCTGTTCGTCGACTTCACGGACCTGCTGGGCCAGGCCCGAATCGGCCTCGATCAGCGCGGTGACCGCGTCGTTGACCTGCTTCTCGACCAGGCCGCCCATCGCCAGGAGGTGGCTGCGCACCTCTTCGAGCTCGGCGTTGAACTGCTGGGAGATGTGATGGGTGAGGCTCTCTTTGTTGATCATCGTTTCGCTCCGCGAAGAAGCTGCAAGCTTCAAGTAATTCGTATCGTTCCCGGGTGCCGCACAGCAGCACACATCCTGTGGGAGCCGGGGATTAGCCGTAGCGACCGGTGATGTAGTCTTCGGTCTGCTTCTTCGCCGGATTGGTGAACAGGGTGTCGGTATCACCGAATTCGACCAGCTTGCCCATGTACATGAACGCGGTGTAGTCCGAGACACGCGCCGCCTGCTGCATGTTGTGGGTCACGATGACGATGGTGTACTTGGACTTGAGCTCGTAGATCAGTTCCTCGACCTTCAGGGTCGAGATCGGGTCCAGTGCCGAGCACGGTTCGTCGAGCAGCAGGACCTCAGGCTCCACGGCGATGGTGCGGGCGATGACCAGACGCTGCTGCTGGCCACCGGACAGGCCCAGGGCCGAATCGTGCAGGCGGTCCTTGACCTCGTCCCACAGCGCGGCGCCCTTCAGGGCCCATTCCACCGCCTCGTCGAGCACGCGCTTCTTGTTGATGCCCTGGATACGCAGGCCGTAGACCACGTTTTCATAGATGGTCTTGGGGAACGGGTTGGGCTTCTGGAACACCATGCCGACCCGGCGGCGCAGCTCGGCCACGTCCTCGCCCTTGCGGTAGATGTTGTGGCCATACAGGTTGATGGCGCCTTCCACGCGGCAACCGTCGACCAGGTCGTTCATGCGGTTGAAGGTGCGCAGCAGGGTCGACTTGCCGCAGCCGGACGGGCCGATGAAGGCGGTCACGCGCTGCTTGGGGATGTTCATCTGCACGTCGAACAGGGCTTGCTTGTCGCCATAGAACAGGGACAGGCCAGGTACTTCGATGGCCACGGTTTCTTCAGCCAGGCGCAGGCTCTGCTTGTCGCGGCCCAGGGCGGACATGTCGATGCCGTGGGCGTGGGATTCTTGCTGCATGGTCAACTCCATACGCTATCAATTCGTTTCAAAGGGCCGCCCGGCTCACGGGCGGCACGCTTGCAATCAGGATCAGCTGTCGAGGGCCTTGTACTTCTCGCGCAGGTGGTTACGGATCCACACCGCCGAGAGGTTGAGGGTGGCGATCACCAGCACCAGCAGCAGCGCGGTGGCATACACCAGCGGCCGCGCGGCCTCGACGTTGGGGCTCTGGAAGCCAACGTCGTAGATATGGAAGCCCAGGTGCATGATCTTCTGGTCCAAGTGCAGGTACGGGTAGTTGCCGTCCACCGGCAACGACGGTGCCAGTTTCACCACACCGACCAGCATCAGCGGTGCCACTTCCCCCGCGGCACGGGCCACGGCGAGGATCATGCCGGTCATCATGGCCGGGCTTGCCATCGGCAGGACGATCTTCCACAGGGTCTCGGCCTTGGTCGCCCCCAGGGCCAGGGAGCCTTCGCGCACGGTACGCGGGATCCGCGCCAGGCCTTCCTCGGTAGCCACGATCACCACCGGTACGGCCAGCAATGCCAGGGTCAGCGAGGCCCACAGCAGGCCCGGGGTGCCCAAGGTCGGGGCTGGCAGCGCCTCGGGGAAGAACAGCCGGTCGATCGAGCCGCCCAGCACATAGACGAAGAAGCCCAGGCCGAACACACCGTAGACGATCGCCGGTACGCCAGCGAGGTTGTTCACGGCGATGCGGATCAGGCGCGTCACCGGGCCCTGCTTGGCATATTCGCGCAGGTAGACCGCCGCCAGCACGCCGAACGGGGTGACGATCACGGCCATGATCAGGGTCATCATCACGGTGCCGAAGATGGCCGGGAAGATACCGCCCTCGGTGTTGGCTTCACGTGGGTCGTCGCTGAGGAACTCCCAGACCTTGCTGAAATACACGCCCATCTTGGTCATGACCGACATGCCGTTGGGCTGGTACGCGTGGACCACCTTGCTCAGGTTGATCTCCACTTCGCGGCCATTGCCGTCGCGGGCCACCAGGCTGTCGCGGGAGAAGGCCTGGTGCAGGCCGGTCAGGCGCTCTTCGATGGCCTTGTAGCGGTTGTTCAGCTCGGCGCGATCGGCTTCGATATCGGCCTGGGCCGCGGCGTCCAGCTTGCCGTCGAGCTCCAGTTTGCGGGTCTGCAAGCGCAGGCGCTCCAGGCCATGGTTGATGGCGCCGATGTCCTTCTTCTCGAGGGTCTGCAGCTCGGAGGCCAGCTGGTCGGCACGCTTGAGGCGCGCCTGCAGCTCGGCCCAGGCACCCGCACCTTCGGCGACCACGCGGCCTTCTTCCTTGACGCTCACCAGGTAGCCGTAGAAATTGCCCCACTCACGACGTTCCAGGGCGATCAGGTCGGCAGGCTTCTGCTGGTCGACCAGCCACTCGCCGACCAGCCAGGTGAAGTCGCTGCCGTTGAGGTCGCGGTTACCGACCTTGACCAGCTCGCGGGTCATGAACTCCGGGCCTTCCTCCGGCACCGGCAGGCCGGCACCCTTGAGGCGGGCGCGTGGCACTTCTTCCTTCTGCACCACCTCACCGATGATCACATGGTCACCCTGGCCGGGCACCTTGTAGGTGGCCTGGATCAGGTCGGCCGGCCAGAAGTGGCCCAGGCCGCGGACGGCGATCACGGCAAGCAGGCCGACGGTCATGATCACCGCCATGGCGACCGCGCCACCGCTGATCCAGACGCCGGGGGCGCCGCTCTTGAACCAGCCTTTGAGGGAATCCTTTTTCACGGATCTCTACCTTTCTATCAAAGCGACGAGTATTTCTTGCGCAGACGCTGGCGAATCAGCTCGGCCAAGGTGTTCATGATGAAGGTGAACATCAGCAGCACGAGGGCGGCGAGGAACAGCACACGATAGTGGCTGCCGCCGACTTCCGATTCGGGCATTTCCACGGCCACGTTGGCGGCCAGGGTGCGCATGCCTTCGAACAGGTTCAGCTCCATGACCGGGGTGTTGCCGGTGGCCATGAGCACGATCATGGTCTCGCCCACCGCACGGCCCATACCGATCATCAACGCCGAGAAGATACCTGGGCTGGCGGTGAGGATGACCACGCGGGTCAGGGTCTGCCAGGGCGTCGCGCCCAAGGCCAGGGAGCCCAGGGTCAGGCTGCGTGGCACGCTGAACACGGCGTCCTCGGCGATCGAGTAGATGTTCGGGATGACCGCGAAGCCCATGGCGATACCGACTACCAAGGCGTTGCGCTGGTCGTAGGTGATACGCAGATCGTTGGTGATCCACAGGCGCATGTCGCCGCCGAAGAACCAGGTCTCGAGGAACGGGCTCATGTACAGGGCGAACCAGCCGATCAACAGGATCACCGGGATCAGGATCGCCGCTTCCCAGCCATCCGGGATGCGCAGGCGGATCGACTCGGGCAGGCGGCTCCAGGAGAAGCCGGCGACGAGGATACCGATCGGCAGGATCAGCAGCAGGCTGAACACGCCCGGCAGATGGCCTTCAAGGTATGGCGCCAGGAACAGGCCGGCGAAGAAGCCCAGGATCACCGTCGGCATCGCTTCCATCAGTTCGATCACCGGCTTGACCTTGCGGCGCATGCCCGGGGCCATGAAGTAGGCGGTGTAGATGGCTGCGGCGATGGCCAGCGGCGCGGCGAGGATCATCGCGTAGAAGGCTGCTTTCAGGGTACCGAAGGTCAGCGGCGACAGGCTCAGCTTGGGCTCGAAGTCGGTATTGGACGCGGTGGACTGCCAGACGTACTTCGGCTCGTCGTAGTTTTCGTACCAGACCTTGCCCCACAGAGCGCTGAAGGATACTTCAGGGTGCGGGTTCTTTAGGCTCAGCGGCAGCAGCTTGCCACCCTGTTCGATGATGATGCGGTTGGCGCGTGGCGACAGGGCCAGGATACCGGCACCTTCGGCAGCCGGCTCGACCAGCAGGGTACGGTGCGCGGTGCTGTGGAACACGCCCAGCTGACCTGCGCTGTCCAGGGCGATGAAGCCCTTGCGACGCTCTTCGGCATCGATCTGTACGACCGGCGCCTTGCCCATCTGGAAGCTGCGGATCAACTTGAAGCGCGACTCGCCATCCGGGTCACGGGCCATGAACCACTGGCTCAGGCCGCCCTTGGAATCACCGAAGATCAGCGAGATACCGCCGACCAGCTGGGCGCTGGCAGTGATTTCGGTATCGCCGTCCTCGGACAGTTTGTAACGCCCGTTCAGGCTCTTCTCGCGCAGGCTGAAGACATCGGCGGTGGCGCGGCCGTTGACCACGTACAGCCACTGCTGGCGCGGGTCGATGAAGATCGCCTTGACCGTCTCGGTCATCTGCGGCAGGTCGATGCGGGTCTGCTCGCTGGTGACCTCGCCGGTCATCATGTTCTCTTCGCGAGTCAGCTCGACCACCTGCAAGTGCGAACCGGTAGAACCGGCCAGCAGCAGGGTGTCACCGTTGACGTTGACGCTGACGTGTTCGAGGGCACGGCCTTGGTCGTCCAGTGTGAACGCTTGCTGGCCATACGGGAAGTCGATGGCCGGGGTGATGGTCTTCTTGTTGTCCGGGTAGGTGATCTTGTAGCTGTGGTTGAACACCAGCGCCTGGCCATTGGACAGGCCCAGCACGACCACCGGGCTGCCCGGCTGGTCGGCGCTGATCGAGGCTACCTGGACACCCGCCGGCAGCGGCAGGTCGATGCGCTTGACCTCGGCACCGGTCTTGGTATCGAAGAACAGCGCCTGGCCCTTGTCGGAAACGCGCATGCCCACGAGGTTCTGCTCCTCGAGGGCGATCATCAGCGGCTTGCCGGCGTCCTGTTGCAGCCAGGTCGGCTCCAGGGCCTTCTTGCTGGAAAGCGTGGCGCCCTGGAACAGTGGCAGCACCACATAGGCCAGGTAGAAGAAGATCAGGGTGATGGCTGCCAGCACGGCAAGCCCGCCCACCAGTACGTACCAGCGGGTCAGGCGGTCCTTCAGCGCACGCAGGCGCCGCTTGCGTTGCAGCTCGGGCGTATTGAAGTCAATCCGCACGGGGGGAGAATTTTGGGTCATTGTGGAGTTGGCCAGATCATTCATGCGCACACCCTAGCGGTCCCGTATGACAAAAACATGACAATGCAGTGACGCAAAAAAGCCCGCCGCTCAGGAGCCCTGGCTTCGGACTGGGAATTCGTGGAAAAGGCCGGGCATCAAGCACCGGCCCCTTCCTCAGTTACTTACTTTTTTGCAACGTTATCGGCGTGGGACAGGCCCAGGTCAGCCAGGGTCTTGTCGACCACCTTGGCTGGCAGCGGGATGTAGCCGTCCTTCACCACGACCTGCTGGCCAGCCTGCGACAGCACCAGCTTGACGAACTCGGCTTCCAGCGGGGCCAGAGGCTTGTTCGGGGCCTTGTTGACGTAGACGTACAGGAAGCGCGACAGCGGGTAGGTGCCGTTCAGGGCGTTGGCTTCGTTATCTTCGACGAACGCGCCACCTTCCTTCTTGGCCAACGGTACGGTCTTGACGCTGGCGGTCTTGTAGCCAATACCCGAGTAGCCGATGCCGTTCAGCGAGCTGCTGATCGACTGCACGACCGAGGCCGAGCCAGGCTGTTCGTTGACGTTAGGCTTGAAGTCGCCTTTGCACAGGGCTTCTTCCTTGAAATAGCCGTAGGTACCGGATACCGAGTTGCGGCCGAACAGCTGGATTGGCTTGTTGGCCAGGTCGCCGGTCACGCCGATGTCGCCCCAGGTCTTCACGTCGGCCTTGCCGCCGCACAGACGGGTGGAGGAGAAGATCGCATCGACCTGGGCCATGGTCAGGCCCTTGATCGGGTTGTCCTTGTGCACGAACACGGCCAGGGCGTCGACAGCAACCGGGATGGCGGTCGGCTTGTAGCCGTACTTCTGCTCGAAGGCCTGCAGCTCGACATCCTTCATCTTGCGGCTCATCGGGCCTAGGTTGGCGGTACCTTCGGTCAGCGCGGGTGGCGCAGTGGAGGAACCGGCAGCCTGGATCTGGATGTTTACGTTCGGATATTCCTTCTTGTAGGCCTCGGCCCACAGAGTCATCAGGTTCGCCAGGGTATCGGAACCGACGCTGGAGAGGTTGCCCGATACGCCAGTGGTCTTGGTGTAGGTCGGGATTGCAGGATCGACGGCGGCAACCGCATTGGCGGTAGCGACGCCAGCGGCGGCGAACGTGAGGGCCGCCATCAAACGCTTCAGTTTCATGCCTAACTCCTAGCAGGAATATTTGGGGTGTGAGATGGAACGGGCCCAAGTATCTGCAGGCCGCATGAACACTCTATGACTCGAATGTGACAATTGGATGAAAGGCCATCACCGGAAACCGGGATGGCCTTTGCAGGATGTTGCAGAGAGCGGTTGTTCAGGCCCGGTCAGCGCTTGGTCGCCAACAAGTACACCCCCACCAACAGGCCAACGGCGCACAGCCCGGCCACATAATAGGCCGGCGCCATCGGGCTGAACTTCAGCAGCGCCGTGACCACCATCGGCGTCAACCCGCCAAAGATCGCGTAGGCCAGGTTGTAAGAGAACGACAGCCCACTGAACCGCACCACCGGCGGGAACGCCTTGACCATGACGTAGGGCACCGCGCCGACGATCCCCACGCACAGGCCGGTGATCGCATACAACGGGAACAACAGGTCAGGCCGGCTCGGTAGGCTGTGGAAGAACACCCACGAAGACACGAGCAACAGCAGGCTGCCCACCACGAACACCCGCCCGGCACCGAAACGGTCGGCCAGGCTGCCGGCTGCGACGCAGCCGAAGCTCAGCAGCACGATGGCCAGGCTGTTGGCTTTCAATGAATCGGTGGGGCTGACCTGGTAAAGACTCTGCAGCAGCGCCGGGGTCATGAGGATGATCACGACGATGGCCGCCGACAGCAACCAGGTCAACAGCATCGACAGGATGATCGCGCCGCGGTGGTCGCGCAGCACCGCGCGCAACGGCAGTTCTTCGGCCAGGGCCTTGCGTTGCTGCATCTCGGCGAATACCGGGGTTTCATGTAGCCAGCGCCGCAGGTACACCGCTACCAGCCCGAACACGCCGCCCAACAGGAAAGGAATACGCCAAGCGTAGGCCGCCACTTCATCGGGGCTGTAGAGGGTGTTGATCAAAGTGGCCACCAACGAACCGAGCAGGATGCCCGAGGTCAGGCCGGCAGTCAGCGTGCCGCAGGCATAGCCGGTGTTACGGGCCGGCACGTGCTCGGACACGAATACCCAGGCTCCTGGCACCTCGCCACCGATCGCGGCGCCCTGGACCACGCGCATCGCCAACAGCAGGATCGGCGCCCACAGGCCGATCTGTGCATAGGTCGGCAGCAAGCCCATGACCAGGGTCGGCACCGCCATCATGAAGATGCTCAGGGTGAACATCTTCTTGCGCCCGAGCAGGTCGCCGAAATGCGCCATGATGATGCCGCCCAGCGGCCGGGCCAGGTAGCCGGCGGCGAAGATGCCGAAGGTCTGCATCAGGCGCAGCCACTCAGGCATGTCGACGGGGAAGAACAGTTTGCCGACCACCGTGGCGAAAAAAACGAAGATGATGAAGTCGTAGAACTCCAACGCTCCGCCAAGGGCGGACAGGGAAAGGGTTTTATAGTCGCTGCGGGTCAGCGGCCGCGAAGGCTGCTCGATACTGCTCGGCACGGAGGTCATGGCTTTTCTCTTTATTGTCGTGCAGGCCGTTTGTCATGCGGCTTCTGGAGGATGTCGCCGGCGAAGATAACAAATTGCCGCAGGTGACTCATAGCGGTACAAAATCCATACAGATATTCATGAATGCACGGTCGTCGCTGGCTGTTCAGGTCTATATACTGGCCGCTCGTAGGAAAAGGTTGCGCCTCTAATGGGATGTTGTGCGAAAACGCCGGTCAAGTGTTTCAGGCGGTTTCGCAGAGTTTCCCTTTGGCCGCCCACCGAAGCGAAATCAGCGTAGTATGGTTTCAGCTGAATCGTTTTCCCGGCGTCCGTTCTTTGCGCCAACCAACGAAGCGTCACGGGTCCGAGGCCCCCACCGCATGATTGAGCTCGAACAAGAAGATCCCATCCCACAGGGCGACCTGGCCCTGCAGATTACCGCCCTGCCGCGCGAAACCAACGGTTTCGGCGATATCTTCGGCGGCTGGCTGGTAGCCCAGATGGACCTGGCCGGCACGGCCATGGCCAGCCGTGTCGCTGGTGGCCGTGTCGCCACCGTGGCCATCGATCGCATGGCGTTCCTGGTACCGGTCGCCGTGGGCGCGCAGCTGTCCTTCTATACCCAGACCCTGGAAATCGGCCGCAGCTCCATCCGGATGATGGTGGAAGTGTGGAGCGACGACCCGCTGTCCAGCGAATGGCGCAAGGTCACCGAAGCCGTCTTCGTGTTCGTCGCCATCGATGGCAGTGGCCGCACCCGCTCCGTCCCTCGTCGCTGAGCCACAGGCGCGTTAAACTCGTTGCAAGGCATGAGGTCCAAGGCCTCATTTGCATCCCAACGAGACAAGCGCAATGGCTACCTTCCAGGTCGAAACGGAACAACACGGCGAGCTCAACTGCTGGCGCATCACCAGCGCGCATGCAGAACTGCTGATCGCCCAACAGGGCGCCCAGGTCCTGAGCTATCAGCGACTGGGCGAGCCGCCGCTGCTGTGGCTCAGCGACCAGGCCATCTTCCGCCAGGGCAAGTCGGTACGCGCCGGCGTGCCGGTGTGCTGGCCCTGGTTCGGCAACCTGCAGCGCAACCCTCAGGCCGTCCAGGCCATGTACCAAGGCGAACAGGCACCCGCCCATGGCCTGGCCCGCACCCGTGACTGGCAGCTGCTGGGTATCGAGGAAGCGGACGAAGGCCTGCGCATCGAGTTCAGCCTGCCCGAGGCCCAGGGCGACCTGCCCGGCTGGCCCCACGACGTCGAGCTCAAGCTGCTGATCGAAATGGGCACTCAACTGAAGATGACCCTGCGCAGCCAGAACATGGGCAATGGCAGCGTCACCCTCAGCCAAGCGCTGCACAGCTACTTCGCAGTGAGCGATGTGCGCCAGGCACGCGTCGAAGGCGTGGAGAGCCTGGGCTATATCGAAACCTTGGCCGATTGGGCGCTGCGCCAGCAACATGGCGCGCTGGATTTTGCCGGGGAAACCGACCGCATCTACCTGCAGGTGCCTGCCGTGCTGAAGATCGTCGACCCGCACTGGAACCGCCGCATCACCTTGCACAGCGCCGGTTCGCGTTCTGCGGTGATCTGGAACCCCTGGGCCGACCGCGCGAAGGCGTTGCCAGACATGGCGGATGATGGCTGGCAGCGGATGCTGTGCATCGAGACGGCGAACGTGTGGGATGACGTGGTGACCCTGGCGCCCGGGGCAAGTCACGTGCTGAGCGTCACCATCGGCAGCGAGGCCTTGTAGCGGGGCCTCTGCGTTACCCAATCGCCGGCAAGCCGGCTCCCACAGGTATGGCGGTGTCCCTGGAAAAAGCGCAGGACAGGTGGGAGCCGGCTTGCCGGCGATTGGGCCGGAAAGAAAATCAGAGATCGGCGTCTTCTACCACCCTCACCTTCCCCGCATCCATGGCATAGGCCGCATCCGCCAGGTCATTACTGACCTTTTCCACTTTCAGCGTCCCACTGACCCACAACGGCGTGTAGATGTCGTCGATCTTCAGCCCCTTGGGATAGCGCACCAGCACCAGCTGGTTCGGTGGCGGCGGTGGCACATGAATGCAGGCGCCGGGGTATGGCACCAGGAAGAACAGTGTGCTGTTGCCCTTGGCATCGCTCTCCAACGGAACCGGATACCCGCCCAGGCGGATCTGCCTGCCGTTCATGGCCGCCACGGTCTTGGTCGAGTACATCACCGCCGGCAAACCCTTGGCCTGCTTGAGCCCACCCTTGTCGGTGAAGGTACCCATGGCCTCGGGGGAGTTGTGGTCGATTTCGGGCATCTGCTCGAGCGCCTTCTGGTCCGATTTGGGCATCAGTTCCAGCCAGTCGGTCTCGGGCAATTCGGCATGGGCCAGGGTGCTGGCCAATAACAGGGAAGCAAGGAAAAACGCACGCATGGAGAATGCTCGGCAACTCGGGTGAATTGCCGGGCATTCTAAACCAGTCACCCGCGTTTCTTGATGAATCCGTAGATCACCAATAGGACGATGGCGCCGATCAGGGCGCCAACGAAACCGGCGGCCTGGCCCGCCTGGTAGATACCCAGGGCCTGCCCGCCGTAGGTGGCGACCAGGGAGCCGGCGATGCCCAGGAGGATGGTCATGATCCAGCCCATGCTGTCGTCCCCAGGCTTGAGGAAGCGGGCCAGCAGGCCGACGATGAGGCCGATGAAGATGGTTCCGATGATACCCATGGCGATCCCTCTGCAATGAAATGGAACAAGCCAAAGCCTAGACAGCGCTTTGGCTTGTTGCCATTTCAGAGGGTCTGCCGGGGCAGAGGTTCAATCAGCCGGCGATCAGCGCTTCGACTTCAGCGATCTTGCCTTTGAGCGTGGCCATGTCGGCGCAGCGCAGGGTGGCATGGCCAACCTTGCGACCGACCTTGAACGCCTTGCCGTAGTGGTGCAGGTGGCAGCCCTCGATGGCCACGACCTTGTCCACCGCCGGCACTTCACCGATGAAGTTGAGCATGGCGCTCTCGCCGACCTTGGCGGTGGAGCCCAGCGGCAGGCCGGCAACGGCGCGCAGGTGGTTCTCGAACTGGCTGCACTCGGCGCCTTCGATGGTCCAGTGCCCGGAGTTGTGCACCCGTGGCGCGATCTCGTTGGCCTTCAGGCCGCCGTCGACCTCGAAGAACTCGAAGGCCATCACGCCCACGTAGTCCAGCTTCTGCAGCACGCGCCCGACATAGTCTTCGGCCAGGGCCTGCAGCGGGTGCGCCTGGCTGGCCACCGACAGGCGCAGGATGCCGCTTTCATGGGTGTTGTGCACCAGCGGGTAGAAGCGGGTTTCGCCATCGCGGCCACGCACGGCCACCAGCGAAACTTCGCCGGTGAATGGCACGAAGCCTTCGAGCAGGCACGGCACGCTGCCCAGTTCGGCAAAGGTGCCCACCACGTCGTCGGCAGTGCGCAGGACCTTCTGGCCCTTGCCGTCGTAGCCCAGGGTACGGGTCTTGAGCACCGCTGGCAGGCCGATGCTGGCCACGGCGGCGTCCAGGTCTTCCTGGGAGAGGATGTCGGCGAAGGCCGGCGTCGGGATGCCCAGGTCGCGGAACATGCTCTTCTCGAACAGGCGGTCACGGGCGATGCGCAGGGCTTCGGCGCTCGGGTAGACCGGGACGAACTGCGAAAGGAAGGCCACGGTCTCGGCCGGGACGCTCTCGAACTCGAAGGTCACCAGGTCGACTTCGTCAGCCAGCTGGCGCAAGTGGTCCTGGTCGCCGTAGTCGGCACGCAGGTGCTCGCCCAAGGGCGCCGCGCAGGCGTCCGGAGCGGGGTCGAGGAAAGCGAAGTTCATGCCCAGCGGCGTTCCCGCCAAGGCCAGCATGCGGCCCAGCTGGCCGCCACCGATTACACCGATCTTCATGTTGATAGCCTCAGGCCTGGCGCGGGTCCGGGTTGTCCAGGACGGTTTCGGTCTGCTCCGTGCGGAACTGCTTGAGTGCCGCGTGGTACTGCGGGTATTTGGCGCCCAGGATACTCGCCGACAGCAATGCCGCGTTGATCGCGCCGGCCTTGCCGATGGCCAGGGTGGCGACCGGCACGCCTGCCGGCATCTGCACGATCGACAGCAGCGAATCGACACCCGACAGCATCGACGACTGCACCGGCACGCCCAGCACCGGCAGGTGGGTCTTGGCGGCGCACATGCCTGGCAGGTGGGCAGCGCCACCGGCACCGGCGATGATCACCTCGATGCCGCGGCCTTCGGCCTCCTCGGCGTACTGGAACAGCAGATCCGGGGTACGGTGGGCGGAAACCACCTTCACCTCGTAGGGAATGCCGAGTTTTTCCAGCATATCGGCGGTGTGGCTAAGGGTGGACCAATCGGACTTGGAGCCCATGATCACGCCAACCAGTGCACTCATCGTCGAGCCTCTTCGCTTGTGCGCCCGCGGGCGCGTCAAAAAACAACAAGCCACGCGGGACGACCGGCGTGGCTTGTTTGCTGATCAATGACCGGATCGATCCGGTCCAGGGGCCGCGCAGTATACCGTAAGGCAGTGCCGTAAAGGCACCCCGGCGACCAACTGTCGGCCTTATTTTTCGGGGGGTTGGCTGACTTTTGAGTCAACTGACACAGCTGCCGTGCCGCCCTCGAGCTTGCGCCACAGCAGGCGTACGTTGGCCTTGCGCACCAGGGCGCAGCGGTACAGGCGGATTTCCAGTGGTACGTGCCACTGGCTGCCCCCACAGATCGCCAGTTCGCCACGCTCCAGCTCGCCGCGCATCGACAGCCGTGGTACCCAGGCGATGCCCATGCCCTCGAGGGCCATGCTCTTGAGACTGTCGGCCATGGCGGTTTCATAGACCGTGGTATAGCGCAGGTTGCGCTGGCGCAGCAGCAGGTTCACCGAACGTCCGAGGAAGGCACCGGCACTGTAGGCCAGCAACGGCACGCTGCTTTCACCCTCGAGATCGAACAACGGCTTGCCGTCGGCACCCACCGCACACACCGGCAACATTTCCGTGGTGCCCATGTGCAGCGACGGGAAGATCTCGGCATCCATCTGCAGGGCAGCGTCCGGGTCATAGAAGGCCAGCATCAGGTCGCAACCGCCTTCGCGCAGTGCATGCACCGCATCACCTACGTTGGTGGCGACCAGGCGGGTGGCGATGTTCAAGCCGTCGTTGCGCAACTGGGCGACCCAGCGTGGGAAGAAGCCCGACGCCAGGGAGTGTGCCGCCGCCACCTGCACCACTTCGCCCTGCCCACCTTCCAGGTGATGCAAATGCCGCAGAACTTCGCTCAACTGGTCGACAACGGTGCGCGCTGTGACGAGAAATAGCTGCCCGGCTTCGGTCAGTTCGATAGGCGTGCGGGAACGATTCACCAAGGTCAGGCCCAAGGCAGCCTCAAGGCTGCGGATCCGCCGGCTGAACGCTGGCTGGGTCACGAAACGGCGTTCCGCCGCCTGGGAAAAACTGCGGGTAGCGGCCAGGGCGCTGAAGTCCTCCAGCCACTTGCTTTCGAGGTTCATGAAGCGATCTCCCAGCGTGCACCAAAATGGGACACGCTCGATTGTCAATTGGCGTCACATGAATCGGTATGCCGTTTGTGCATAGGTTAGCGTGCAACAGCATTGGCCGCAAAATCCGCCCAGGCCTAGGATTGGCGCCATTCCGGCTGGTGCCGGGTTTAAATCGAGATGATATCCGTCATGTCCTCCGCTGCATCGTTCCGCGTCGAAAAAGACCTGCTTGGTACCCTTGAAGTCCCTGCCGATGCCTACTACGGCATCCAGACCCTGCGCGCTGCCAACAACTTCCACCTCTCCGGCGTTCCGCTGTCGCACTACCCGAAGTTGGTCGTGGCCCTGGCCATGGTCAAGCAGGCCGCTGCCGACGCCAACCGTGAGCTGGGCCACCTGAGCGATGCCAAGCACGCTGCCATCAGCGAGGCCTGTGCCCGCCTGATCCGCGGCGAATACCACGACCAGTTCGTGGTGGACATGATCCAGGGCGGTGCTGGTACTTCTACCAACATGAACGCCAACGAGGTCATCGCCAACGTCGCGCTGGAGGCCATGGGCCACAAGAAGGGTGAGTACCAGTACCTGCACCCGAACAACGACGTGAACATGGCGCAGTCGACCAACGACGCCTACCCGACGGCCATCCGTCTGGGCCTGCTGCTGGGCCACGATGCCCTGCTGGCCAGCCTCGACAGCCTGATCCAGGCCTTCGCCGCAAAAGGCAAGGAATTCGACCACGTACTGAAGATGGGCCGCACCCAGCTGCAGGACGCCGTGCCGATGACCCTGGGCCAGGAATTCCGCGCCTTCGCCACCACCATGACCGAAGACTTGAACCGTCTGCGTTCCCTGGCGCCTGAGCTTTTGACCGAGATCAACCTGGGCGGTACCGCGATCGGTACCGGCATCAACGCCGACCCAGGCTACCAGGCCCTGGCCGTGCAGCGCCTGGCGACCATCAGTGGCCAGCCACTGGTCCCGGCTGCCGACCTGATCGAAGCGACCTCCGACATGGGCGCCTTCGTACTGTTCTCCGGCATGCTCAAGCGTACCGCGGTCAAGCTGTCGAAGATCTGCAACGACCTGCGCCTGCTGTCCAGCGGCCCACGCACCGGCATCAACGAGATCAACCTGCCGGCTCGCCAGCCAGGCAGCTCGATCATGCCAGGCAAGGTCAACCCGGTTATCCCGGAAGCCGTCAACCAGGTCGCCTTCGCCATCATGGGCAACGACCTGGCCCTGACCGTCGCCGCCGAAGGCGGCCAGCTGCAGCTCAACGTCATGGAACCGCTGATCGCCTACAAGATCTTCGACTCCATCCGCCTGCTCCAGCGCGCCATGGACATGCTGCGCGAGCACTGCATCGTCGGCATCACTGCCAACGAACAGCGCTGCCGTGAACTGGTCGAGCACTCGATCGGCCTGGTCACCGCCCTGAACCCGTACATCGGCTACGAAAATGCCACCCGTATCGCCCGCGTCGCCCTGGAAACCGGCCGCGGCGTGCTGGAACTGGTGCGCGAGGAACAGCTGCTGGACGAAGCGATGCTCAACGACATCCTGCGTCCAGAGAACATGATCGCCCCACGTCTGGTTCCGCTGAAGGCGTAACCGACGGCTTGAAACGTCTCACCAGGTCGAGGGACTAGACACCTCTCAACCTTTCAAGGGCCCGAGCAACGCTTTGGGCCCTTTTTTTATGCCCGCCCTTCACAGGGTCGCAGGGTCGTCCCGCCCGGCACACAACTTGCTCCATAATGCCTCCCAGCCCAACGGGATACCGAGCATGCTGCACAGCCACCTCACCACCCTCAACGCGGTTTCGCTGATTCTCAAGGTCTTCCAGGAAGAAGGCTGCGATGCCTCGCGGTTGCTGGCCGGCAGCGGCATCGCGCTGGCGGATCTGGGCCATGCCGATGCGCGCATCACCACCCAGCAGGAATTGCAGGTATGCGCCAACGCCGTGGCCTTGCGCGAGGAGATCGGCCTGGAGCTGGGCCGGCGCATGCATGTGTCGTGCTACGGGATGCTCGGTTACGCCCTGCTCTCCAGTGCCACTTTGGGTGACGCCCTGCGCCTGGCGCTCCGCTACCCGGCGTTGTTGGGCACAGCCTTCCAGCTGCGCTTGGTGGATGACGGCCAGCGGGTCTGGTTCAGCGCCAGCGACTACCGGGACAGCCCGGAACTGGCAGCCTTCAACGTGGAGTTCTGCCTGGTTTCCTTGAAGGTCATCTGCGATGACCTGCTGGGCAAACCCCTACCGCTGCTGGCGGCACGCTTCGAGTACCCCAGGCCCGGGTACCATCACCTGTATGGAGACGCCTTCCAGTGCCCGCTGGGCTTCGAGGCCAGCGACAACGCATTCGCCTTCGAGCGCCGCTGGCTGGACACGCCCCTGCCCTTAGCCGACCCCATCACCCACAAAGCCATGGCGGAACGCTGCCGGCAGCTCAACCTGGAATTCACCGGGCGCCAGGCCTGGCTGGGGCGCATTCGCCAGTTGCTGGTCCAGCAACTGGACACCGCGCCAGGGCTCGAAGGCCTGGCGCGGCAGATGAACTGCTCTTCGCGCACCTTGCGCCGGCACCTGCAGGCGCTGGGGTGCAGCTATCAGCAACTGCTCGATGAGTTGCGCTTCGAGCGGGCCAAGCAGTTGCTGGCCGAGGACCAGATGCCGATCTATCGCATCGCCGAAACCCTGGGGTTCAGCGAGACGGCGAGTTTTCGGCATGCCTTCCAACGCTGGAGCGGCGTAGCGCCCAGTCATTTTCGCGGCTGACTGCATTGACCCAATCGCTGGCTTGCCGGCTCCCACAGGTACAGCGCAGAACTGGTGGGAGTCGGCTTGCTGGCGATTGGGCCTTGAAAACCGCACACCGCCTTTGGCCACATCGATCCCCTTTTGGCCGTTTCCGTCGTTCTCCCCGGCCACGCCCCCTCACACAATGAGGCACGCCAGTAAAAACCGGAGAACAACAACGTGCTGACGATCTATTCCGATGACCACCGCCTGCACCACGGCCGCTGCGAGCTGATCGACGGCAAGCTGATGCCCTGCTTCGAGATGCCTTCGCGCGCCGACCATGTCCTGGACCAAGTAAAGAAGCGCAACCTCGGCCCCATCGAAGGCCCACGCGACTTCGGCCGCGCCCCGCTGCTGCGGGTGCATGGCGCCGACTACCTGGACTTCTTCGAAGGCGCCTGGGCGCGCTGGGCCGAACTGGGCCAGGAAGGCGACCTGCTGCCGTTCACCTGGCCGGCGCGCACACTGCGCAAGGTCAAGCCAACCGGGCTGCACGGCGAGCTGGGCTACTACAGCTTCGATGCCGGCGCACCGATCACCGCCGGTACCTGGCAAGCCGCCTACAGCGCAGCCCAGGTTGCCCTTACCGCCCAAGCGGCGATCCAGCAAGGGGCACACTCGGCCTTCGCCCTGTGCCGCCCACCAGGGCACCACGCCGCCGCCGAGGTCATGGGCGGTTATTGCTACCTGAACAACGCCGCCATCGCGACCCAGGCATTCCTCGACCAAGGCCACCGCAAGGTCGCCATCCTGGACGTCGATTACCACCATGGCAACGGCACCCAGGACATCTTCTACCAGCGCGGCGACGTGTTCTTCGCCTCGATCCACGGCGATCCCCAGGACGAATTCCCGTTCTTCCTCGGCTATGCCGACGAAACCGGCGAAGGCGCCGGGGAAGGCTGCAACATCAACTACCCCCTGCCCGCCGGCAGTGACTGGGCAGCCTGGAGCCAGGCGCTGGAAGACGCCTGCCAACGCATCGCCGCCTACGCCCCGGACGTGGTGGTGGTTTCCCTGGGCGTGGACACCTTCAAGGACGACCCGATTTCCCAGTTCAAGCTCGACAGCCCCGACTACCTGGCCATGGGCGAACGCATCGGCCGCCTGGGCAAACCGACCCTGTTCGTCATGGAAGGCGGCTACGCTGTGGAAGAAATCGGTATCAATGCCGTCAACGTGCTGGAAGGCTTCCAGCGCACCCAGCCAGGAGCCTGACCATGGCCCGTCTCACGCGTCTGCTCGCCCCGCTCATCGCCGCCGGCCTTTTGGCCGGCGGCCTGCCGGCCCAAGCCGAACAGCGCACCCTGCGGGTGTACAACTGGTTCGACTACATCACGCCGCAAACCCTGACGGACTTTCAGCAGGACAGCGGCGTCAAGCTGATCTACGACATCTTCGACACCAACGAAGCCCTGGAAGCCAAGCTGCTCACGGGCAACTCCGGCTATGACGTGGTGGTCCCGTCGAACGTGTTCCTGGCCAAGCAGATCGAGGCCGGGGTGTTCCAGCCCCTGGACCGCAGCAAACTACCCAACTGGCAGCACCTGGACCCGGCACTGATGAAGCTGATCGAGGCCAACGACCCCGGTAACAAGCATGCCGTGCCCTACATGTACGGCACCGTACTGATCGGCTTCAACCCGGACAAGGTCAAGGCCGCGCTGGGTGACGATGCCCCGGTGGACAGCTGGGACCTGATCTTCAAGGAAGAGAACATCGCCAAGCTCAAGCAGTGCGGCGTGGCCTTGCTCGATTCGCCGTCGGAGATCTTGCCGCTGGCCCTGCAGTACCTTGGGCTGCCGCCCAACAGTGAGAAGCCGGCCGACTACAAGAAAGCCGAAGCGCTGATGCTCAAGATCCGCCCGCATATCACCTACTTCCACTCCTCCAAGTACATGGCGGACATCGCCAACGGCGATATCTGCGTGGCCGTGGGCTATTCGGGGAGCTTCTCCCAGGCGGCCAACCGCGCTCGCGACGCCAAGAACGGCGTGGTGGTGGACATGCGCCTGCCCAAGGAAGGCGCGCCGATCTGGTTCGACATGCTGGCCATTCCGAAGAATGCCGCCAACCCGGAAGACGCCCATGCCTTCATCAACTACCTGCTGAGGCCGGAAGTGATCGCACCGATCAGCGATTTCGTCGGCTACCCCAACCCGAACAAGGATGCCACCGACAAGGTCAGCCCGGCGATCCGCAACAACCCCAACCTGTACCCGACCGCCGAGGCAATGGCCAAGCTGTATACCTTGAAGCCCTTGCAGCGCGACGCCGAGCGGGCACGGACCCGGGCCTGGACACGGATCAAGTCCGGGACCTGACCCGAGGCCCGATCGCCGGCAAGCCGGCTCCCACCTGTTCTGCGCGTTTTCAGAAACACCGCCAGACCTGTGGGAGCCGGCTTGCCGGCGATTTCGGGCGCTCATGTTCTCCATGCCTTGCGCACCCGCATCAACGCATCCGCGATCTGCGCCTCCGGCACAGCCGCAAACCCCAGCACCAGCCCCGCTCGTTTATCCACAGGCACCTCGCTGTCTTCGAGCCAGTAGCTGCTCAGCGGATTGACCTCCACGCCAACCGCCTCGGCCAACGCCACCAGTTCCTGCTCTCTCGCATAGTTATCCACAGCCACCCTCACATGCAGCCCCGCTGCCACTTCCGGCATATCGCCCAACCCTGGCACACCGGTAGGCCAACCCGCCTTGAGCACATTGCGCCGTGCCAGCGCTGCCTTGCGCATGCGCCGGATGTGCCGTTGGAAATGCCCTTGGGCCATGAACTGCGCCATGACGTGCTGGTTACCTATCTCCGAATGCCGCACCGCCAGTGCTCGCCCCTGGCTGAAAGGCTGCACCAGCCGCTGCGGAAGCACCAGGTAACCCAGGCGCAGGGCAGGAAAGGCGATCTTGCCAAAGGTACCGACATATAGAACCCGCCCCTGCCGGTCCAGGGCAGCCAGGGGCGCCAGAGGCGCGCCGCTGTAGCGGTACTCGCCATCGTAGTCATCCTCGATCACCCAACCGTTGCGCTGCTCGGCCCAGTCCAGCAGCGACAGCCGCCTGGCCAGGCTCATGGTGACACCGGTGGGGTACTGGTGCGCCGGTGTGACGTAGGCCAGCCGGCACTCGGCCAACTGCGCCAGGCGTTCGCAGTCCAGGCCTTCCTCATCCACAGGTACGCCTCGCACGCAGGCTCCGGCCAAGGCAAAGGTATGACCTGCCGCGCGGTATCCAGGGTTTTCCACAGCTACCTCGTCGCCCGGCTGCAACAGCAACTGTGCACAAAGGCTTATGGCTTCTTGCGCACCACTGGTGATCACAATTTGTTCAGCCGTGCAAGCAAGCCCGCGCGAGCGACGTAGGTAGGCGGCGATGAGCCCCCTGAGCAGCGGTTCACCCGCAGGGTCGCCATAGCCCAACAGTGCGGCATCCGGTTTTCGCCAGAAACCCGCTTGCAGCCTGGCCCAGAGCTGGAAAGGAAACAGGTCGAACGCCGGAACTCCAACGCGAAATGCGCGCGGCGCACCTGTACGTGGCGGCGGAAGATGATGGGTTTTCAGGCGCTCCATGGCGCTTCCAGAGCGACCTGAGCTGGATAAATCCTCAGTATCAGATACGCAAATTGTGGATAAACCTGTTGATAAACCCTGGGATAACCCTGTGGACATTTGTGTGGATAGTTTCGGAAGCTGGCTGACATAGGTGCCATCGCCGACCCGGCTTTCGATATAGCCTTCGGCGTATAGCTGGTCATAGGCACGCACCACACTGTTGCGTGAAAGCGACAGCATCACAGCCAGGTCACGCGTCGCCGGCAGACGCGTACCGCTGCCCAGGCGACCATCCAACACCCTTGCCCGCAGCGCCTGGTAGAGCTGTTGGCTGAGCCCACGACGGCGGTCCAGCACGATACCGGCAGGGTCGAAGGGCAACGCAAAGGGGCGTTCATGCATGGTATTGGACCTATCAAAACAGCTGCTATTGGCTCTTACCTGGTACCAATAGCCTGCCTAGGATGGAGCCATCGAACAAGGACCTGCGCCATGTACAACGCCAAGCCCCATCAGGAACATGATCTCGAGCGCCTGCACCAGCAGATGCTCGACACCCGCCTCGCCGTACTGGTCAGCCATGGCGAACAAGGCCTGCTGGCGACCCACCTGCCGGTTTTGCTCGCACCTCATGAAGGCGAATATGGGACCGTCTATGCCCACCTGGCCCGGGCCAACCCTCAATGGCAGGCCTTGGCCCAGGGCGGTGAAGCCTTGCTGGTATTCGCCGGCGCAGATGCCTACGTCAGCCCGTCCTACTACCCGAGCAAAGCCGAGCATCACAAGGTGGTGCCGACATGGAACTACCTGGCCGTCCATGCCTATGGCCCGGTCGAGGCGTTCCACGACGCCCCTCGCCTGCTCGAGCTTGTCAGCCGCCTGAGCGATCGTCACGAACAAGGGCGCGCCGAGCCTTGGAAGGTGAGCGATGCCCCGCGCGACTACCTAGACGGCATGCTTCGCGCCATCGTCGGCATTCGCGTGCCCATCACCCGCCTGCAAGGCGCGCGCAAGCTCAGCCAGAACCGCTCGGCCGAGGATATCCGAGGCGTACGCGAAGGCCTGGCCGCCAGCGCGGATCACCTGGACAACCAGCTTGCCGCACACATGCATTCACTCTGAAGGAAAAGGAAAACCACCATGTCCGAGATTGTCCTGCGCCCAGTAAGCGCCACCGACCATGCTGCCTGGCTCGCCCTGTGGCAGGCCTACCTGCGGTTCTATGAAACCGAACTGCCGGAAGCCGTCAGCGCCAGCACCTGGCAACGCCTGCTCGACCCGAACGAGCCTACCCATGCGGCCCTGGCTTGGGTCGATGGCAAGGCAGTGGGGATGGTCAACTGGATCTATCATCGGTCCAACTGGAGCATCGAAAATTCGTGCTACCTGCAGGACCTGTACGTGGATGGCCAGCAGCGCGGCCTGGGTATCGGCCGGCAACTGATCGAGCATGTCTATGCCACCGCCAAGGCGGCCGGCTGCATCAAGGTGCACTGGCTGACCCACGAAACCAACGCCACCGCGATCGGCCTGTACGAACAGGTCGCCGAACGGCCAGGTTTCATTCAATTCCGTAAACCACTGTAGGCCGACCATGCGCGACGCACTGAACTTCAAGCCCGCCGCAACACCCAAGGCCGAGCCCATCGAAGGCCGGTTCATCCGCCTGGAGAAGCTCGATCCGGCGCGCCATGGCGATGACCTGTGGACGGTCTTGCAGGGCCCAGGCTCCGACCCTGCCCTGTGGGATTACCTGCCCTATGGCCCCTTCAGCGAACGCGAGGCCTTCGATCGGTGGCTGCAAGGCAATGCAACAGGCCACGACCCGCTGTTCTACAGCGTCATCGACCGGGCCAACGGCCAGGTGCAGGGTATTCTCAGCCTGATGTCCATCGTTCCCGACCATGGCCGCATCGAGATCGGCCATATCGCCTTCGGCGCTGCCATGCAGCGCACCCCGAAAGGTACCGAGGCGGTCTACCTGCTGGGCAAGCTCGGCTTCGCCCTGGGCAATCGTCGCCTGGAATGGAAATGCAACAACGCCAACGCCCGCTCCAAGCGTGCAGCCGAGCGTTTCGGCTTCGTCTTCGAAGGGGTGTTCCGCAATCACATGGTGGTCAAGGACCACAATCGCGATACTGCCTGGTATTCGATTACCGACGAGGAATGGCCGGCGGTGGCAGCGGGGTTCGAGCGCTGGTTGAGCGAGGAGAATCAGCGGCCTGGCGGGCAATTGAAGACTTTGGAGGCTTGCCGCACGGACTGAGTCGCCAGAACTGACGCAATCGCGGGACAAGCCCGCTCCCACAAGGTCGACGGCGCCAAGAAAGTGGTACCGGGAGCAGTCCAGCCTGTGGGAGCGGGCTTGCCCCGCGATTGCGTACAAGGAGCAGCACAAAAAAAGGGGAGCATATCGCTCCCCATGAGGTAAACCGCTTGTCGTCGAAGGCTTCGATCAGCCTTCGATCTCGATCAGGATCTCGCCCGGCGTGACACGATCGCCCTTGGCCACGTGGATGGCGGTGACCTTGCCGGCGATCGGCGCCTGGACCTCGGTCTCCATCTTCATGGCTTCGGTGATCAGCACCGGCTGGCCGGCCTTGACCGTGTCACCTTCCTTGACCAGCACATCGACGATGTTGCCCGGCATGGTGGTGCTTACGTGGCCTGGGCCGCTGGCCTGCTTGCGCTTGCTGCCGCCACCGCTGACGAACTCGTTCAACGGTTCGAAGACCACTTCTTCCGGCATGCCGTCGATGGACAGGTAGAAGTGGCGCTTACCCTCGGCCTTGACACCCACGCCGGTGATGTCGACGCGGTAGGTCTCGCCGTGCACGTCGATGACGAACTCGGTCGGCACACCTTCGCCGCCCGGGCCGGCCACAGCGCCCGCTTCTGGAATCGGCAGCAGGGCTTCAGGAACCAAGGTGCCGGCTTCACGCTCCTCGAGGAATTTGCGGCCGATGTCCGGGAACATGGCGAAGGTCAGCACATCTTCCTCGCAGCGGGCCAGGTTGCCGATCTCGGCACGCAGCTTGGCCATCTCCGGCTTGAGCAAGTCGGCCGGACGCACGTCGATCACCTCTTCGCTACCGATCGCCTGGCGGCGAAGCTGCTCGTTGACCACGCCCGGCGCCTTGCCATAGCCACCTTGCAGGTACAGCTTCACCTCGTTGGTGATGGTCTTGTAGCGCTCGCCGGCGAGCACGTTGAAGAACGCCTGGGTACCGACGATCTGCGAGGTCGGGGTGACCAGCGGCGGGAAGCCGAGGTCTTCGCGCACCCGCGGAATTTCCGCCAGCACTTCGTTCATGCGGTTGAGCGCGCCCTGCTCCTTGAGCTGGTTGGCCAGGTTGGAAATCATGCCGCCCGGGACCTGGTTGACCTGCACGCGGGTATCCACGGCGGTGAACTCGCTTTCGAACTGGTGGTACTTCTTGCGTACGGCATAGAAATACAGGCCAATTTCCTGCAGCAGCTCCAGGTCCAGACCGGTATCGAACTCGGTGCCCTTGAGGGCGGCGACCATCGACTCGGTGCCCGGGTGGCTGGTACCCCAGGCGAAGCTGGAGATAGCGGTGTCGATGTGGTCGGCACCGTTTTCCACCGCCTTGAGCTGGCACATGGCAGCCAGGCCCGCGGTATCGTGGGAGTGGATGAACACCGGCAGCGACTGCTCGGCCTTCAGCGCCTTGACCAACTCGCCGGTAGCGTAGGGGGTCAGCAGGCCGGCCATGTCCTTGATCGCCACCGAGTCGCAACCCATGGCTTCCATCTGCTTGGCCTGGGCCACGAAGGCATCGATGGTGTGCACGGGGCTGGTGGTGTAGGCGATGGTGCCCTGGGCGTGCTTGCCTGCAGCCTTGACCGCCTCGATGGCCACGCGCAGGTTACGCACATCGTTCATGGCGTCGAAGATACGGAACACGTCGATGCCATTGACCGCAGCCTTGGCGACGAAGGCCTTGACCACGTCATCGCTGTAGTGACGGTAGCCCAGCAGGTTCTGGCCGCGCAGCAGCATCTGCAGGCGGGTGTTGGGCAGCGCGGCGCGCAGCTTGCGCAGGCGTTCCCATGGGTCTTCCTTGAGGAAGCGCACGCAGGCATCGAAAGTGGCGCCACCCCAGACTTCCAGCGACCAGTAACCGACTTTGTCGAGCTTGTCGCAGATCGGCAGCATGTCTTCGGTGCGCATGCGGGTGGCCAGCAGAGACTGGTGGGCATCGCGCAGGATTGTGTCGGTGACAAAGATTTTCTTGGACATTATTCGGTTCCTCACAGGCCTGCGTGTGCAGCAATGGCGGCGGCGATGGCCAGGGCCAGCTCTTCGGGTTTGCGCTTGATCGAGTAGTTGGTCAGTTCCGGGTGGCTTTCCACGAAGCTGGTGTTGAACTGGCCGCTACGGAATTCCGGATTGCGCAGGATCTCCTGGTAATACGCGGCGGTGGTCTTGACGCCTTGCACGCGCATGTCGTCCAGGGCCCGCAGGCCGCGGTCCATGGCTTCTTCCCAGGTCAGCGCCCAGACCACCAGTTTCAGGCACATGGAGTCGTAGAACGGCGGGATCGTGTAGCCGGTGTAGATCGCGGTATCGGTACGCACGCCTGGGCCGCCGGGCGCGTAGTAACGGGTGATCTTGCCGAAGCTGGGCAGGAAGTTGTTCTTCGGGTCTTCGGCGTTGATACGGAACTGCAATGCATAGCCGCGATGCTGGATGTCTTCCTGCTTGACCGACAGGGGCAGGCCCGAGGCGATGCGGATCTGTTCGCGAACGATGTCGATGCCGGTGATTTCCTCGGTGATGGTGTGTTCCACCTGCACACGGGTGTTCATCTCCATGAAGTACACCTCGCCATCGGCGAGCAGGAACTCCACGGTACCGGCGTTCTCGTAGTTCACTGCCTTGGCTGCGCGCACAGCCAGGTCGCCGATGTAGGCACGCTGCTCCGGGGTCAGCTGGGGGCTTGGGGCGATCTCGATGAGCTTCTGGTTACGGCGCTGGATCGAGCAGTCGCGCTCGAACAGGTGCACCACATTGCCGAAGCTGTCACCCAGGATCTGCGCCTCGATGTGCTTGGGGTTGACGATGCACTTCTCCAGGAACACTTCCGCCGAACCGAAAGCCTTGGTCGCTTCGGAAATCACGCGGGGGAAGGCCTGCTCCAGTTCCTCGCGGCTGTTGCAGCGACGGATACCACGACCGCCGCCACCGGACGTAGCCTTGAGCATTACCGGGTAACCGATGCGGTCGCCCTCGGCCAGGGCCTCATGGATATCGGCGACGTTACCTTCGGTACCCGGGGTGACCGGGACACCGGCCTGGATCATGGTGCGGCGCGCTTCGGTCTTGTCGCCCATGCGGCGAATGACATCAGCGGCAGGCCCGATGAACTTGATGCCACGCTCGGCGCAGATTTCCGCCAGCTCAGCATTTTCCGAAAGGAAACCGTAACCTGGGTGCAAGGCGTCGCAGCCGGTCTCCACAGCGAGGTTCACCAGCTTGCGCGGGTTCAGGTAGCCGGCCAGGGGCTCGGCACCGATGCTGTAGGCCTCGTCGGCGCGCTTGACGTGCAAGGCATGACGGTCGGCGTCGGAATAGATCGCCACGGAGCGAATGCCCATCTCGGCGCACGCACGTACGATCCGAACTGCGATTTCACCCCGGTTGGCGATCAGGATTTTTTTTATCACTGGAGTCTTCCCAAAGCCGATGGAACACACGAGCCGGTACTGCCGGTCGGCGTGACCAGACGCTGCTGGCCAGTCGCGCATTCACCCTAGCGCTGTAGGTTGATAAACAAAAATCAATATTTGTTAGGGTCGGCATTAGCAAAAGCTTATAGTGCCGTAACAAGGTATTGCGCGGAGGCGGGGGAAAATGCGTAAGTCATTGATGCGCATGACTTTAAGGCAGTTGCAGATCTTCAACGAAGTGTGCGACCTGCGCTCCTACAGCCGGGCGGCCGAAGAGATGGCGTTGACGCAACCCGCCGTAAGTCTACAGATCCGCCAGCTTGAAGAGCTGGTCGGCCAGCCGTTGTTCGAATATGTCGGCAAGAAGCTGTACCTCACCGAGGCGGCCGAAGCCCTGCAACGCGCCAGCCGGGACATCTTCGGGCGCCTGGAAAACCTCGATATGCAGCTGTCGGACATGCAGGGCTCGCTGCAGGGGCAACTCAAGCTGGCGATCGAATCCAGCGCCAAGTACTTCGTGCCGCACCTGTTCGCCGCGTTCAAGCAGCGCCACCCAGAGGTCAACCTGACCCTGACGGTGGTCAACCGCGCCCAAGCGATCCGGCGCCTCTCGGACAACCGCGACGACCTGATCATCATGTCGATGGTGCCCCAGGACATGGGCCTGGAATTCATGCCGTTCCTGAACAACCCTATCGTTGCCGTGGCACCGCCGGACCATCCGCTGTGCAAGCTGGAAAAACTCCGCCTGCAGGAGCTGGAGCCTCACACGCTGCTGGTTCGCGAGCAGGGCTCGGGCACGCGCAAGGCCTGCGAAGAATACTTCAAGGATAAGCGCGTGCATTTCACCCAGACCCTGGAAGTCGCCTCCGCCGACGCCCAGCGCGAGTGCGTGATCGCAGGCCTGGGCGTCGCCCTGCTGACTCGCCACGCGGTGAACATGGAGCTGGCCACCGGCGTGTTGAAGGAGTTGCCGGTCGAAGAGCTACCCCTGTATCGCAGCTGGTGCGTGGTGCAGTCCAAGGCCAAGCGTCAGTCGCCGGTGGCGTTGGCGTTCCTGGCGTTCATCCGCAATGAACGGGCGAAGATCAGCGGGCTTGTGGAGCGATTTTCGGGGAAGATGCCGCCGATACCTGCCATACCGTGATGTCTTGCAGGTCAGGGTAATCGGTGATCTCGCGAAGCAGTTGGCGCTGGTCGCAGTAGCTTTCGATCGCGCGGCGGAACTCCATACGGCGCTGGTCTTTTTCCTGCTGCTTGCGAGCCTTGGCGCTGGGTTGGTACGAACCGTCATGATCACGTGCCATTGCCTGTCTCCCAGAAAGGATGCGGGAGTTTCAGACTGGTCTTTCGGGTTTACGGTTTTGCGGTGGTTTGGTGACAGAATCGTGAATTTTCACTGCCTATACCGCCTTTTCGCGGGTTTATCCGCGAAAGCGCCAGCACAGGCTACAGCGATCAGTCGTCGGTAGCCTTGATCGACTTGGGCGACAGCCGCAGGCTGCGCAGGCTGCGCTTGACGCTCTTGAGGTGGTTGACCAGGCTCGGCCCGCGGGCCATGGCCACGCCCATCGCCAGCACGTCGATCACCACCAGGTGAGCGATACGCGAGGTCAGCGGGGTGTAGATCTCGGTATCTTCATGCACATCGATGGCCAGGTTGACGGTGGACAATTCAGCCAACGGCGTCTGGCTCGGGCACAGGGTGATCAGGTTGGCCCCACTTTCACGCACCAGGTTGGCCGTGATCAGCAGGTCCTTGGAGCGGCCCGATTGGGAAATGCACACCGCCACATCGCCAGGCTTGAGCGTCACCGCAGACATGGCCTGCATGTGCGGATCGGAATAGGCCGCGGCACTGAGCAGCAGGCGGAAGAACTTGTGCTGGGCATCGGCCGCCACCGCACCGGATGCACCAAAGCCATAGAACTCCACGCGCTGGGCCTGGGCCATGGCGGTTACCGCCTGTTGCAAGGCCTGGGGATTGAGGTGTTCGCGCACCTCCATCAAGGTATGTAGCGTGGTATCGAAGATCTTCAGGCTGTAGTCGGCGACCGAGTCGTCCTCATGGATCGCGAACTGCCCGAAACTGGCGCCAGCAGCCAGGCTCTGCGCCAGCTTGAGCTTGAGGTCCTGGAAGCCCGAACAACCGATCGCCCGGCAAAAACGTACGATGGTCGGCTCGCTGATCCCAACGCTGTGAGCCAGGTCGGCCATGGAGCTGTGCATGACGGCAGCCGGATCGAGCAGCACATGGTCGGCCACTTTCAGTTCCGATTTGCGCAGCAAATGGCGCGATTGGGCGATATGTTGCAACAGATTCACAGGCTGGACTCGGTTATGATCGGCTGGCCGGGATGTAGCTTTCTTGTAGTTATACTACAAGACCCGCGACCCGCCCAGCTAAACGAACGTGGAGAGTGGTGGTTTTGACTATTCCTTGCGACATCCTGGTATTCGGTGGTACGGGCGACCTGGCCCTGCACAAACTGCTGCCGGCGCTCTATCACCTGTATCGCGAGAGCCGCCTGCACAACGCCGTGAGGATCATCGCCCTGGCCCGGCGCAACCTGCCACGGGACGAGTATCTCAAGCTCGCCGAACGTAACTGCCGAGCCCAGATCGCCCGCAACGATTTCGAGGAAGATGTCTGGCGGCGCTTCTGTGCACGCCTGGACTACTTCGCCATGGATGCCTTGCAAAGCGCCGATTTCGTGCGCCTTGCGCGCTACCTGGGCGAGCCTGGAGGGCTGGCCCGCATCTACTACCTGGCCACCGCACCCAACCTGTTCGTGCCCATCGCCAACCACCTGCGCATCGCCGGCCTTGCCGACAGCGAAGCACGCATCGTGCTGGAGAAGCCCATCGGCCACTCGCTGGAGTCGGCTACGGCGATCAACGAAGCCATTGGTGCGGTATTCGACGAGACCCAGGTGTTTCGCATCGACCACTACCTGGGCAAGGAAACGGTCCAGAACCTCATGGCACTGCGTTTTGCCAATGCCCTGCTGGAGCCGGTTTGGCGCAATAGCCAGGTCGACCATGTACAGATCAGCGTGTGCGAAACCCTGGGCGTGGAGAACCGCGGCGCCTACTACGATCGCGCGGGAGCGACCCGCGACATGCTGCAGAACCACCTGTTGCAGCTGTTGTGCCTGGTGGCCATGGAGCCACCGGCGCAGTTCGACGCCGAGGCGGTGCGTGATGAAAAGGTGAAGATCCTGCGGGCGCTCAAGCCGATAACCGGCCAGGACGTGCAGGACAAGACCGTGCGCGGCCAGTATGGCGCCGGACACATCGGCGGCCAGGAAGTGCCGGCCTACTACTTCGAAAAGGATGTGGACAACGACAGCGACACCGAGACCTTCGTCGCCGTGCACGCGCATATCGACAACTGGCGCTGGGCCGGCGTGCCCTTCTACCTACGTACCGGCAAGCGCATGGCGCGGCGCTCATCGCAGATCGTCATCCAATTCAAACCGGTGCCACACGAGTTGTTCAACGGCGGCCAGGTCAACCAGCTGCTGATCCAGCTGCAGCCCGAGGAGCGCATCAGCCTGCGCATGATGACCAAGAGCCCGGGCAAAGGCATGCGCCTGGCGCCGGTCGAGCTGGACCTGAACCTGGCCCAGGTGTTCGGCCAGACCCGCCGCTGGGAAGCCTACGAGCGTTTGTTGCTGGACGTGCTCGAAGGGGACTCGACGCTGTTCATGCGACGTGACGAAGTGGAAGCCGCCTGGGCCTGGATCGACCCGATCCTCAAGGGCTGGGAGGAGCACTTCCAGCCTCCTCGCCACTACGCTGCCGGAAGCAACGGGCCAGAGCAGGCCAACAGTTTGCTGGCCAGGCATGGCAACCAGTGGTATCGAAGCCCAACCGCCGACCGGGCGTCATGAGCGACCCGATGAGCGACAACACCAGAAGGTGAATATTCATACAGTAGGTGTTTGTCCCTTAACCGGCTTGGCCCTAGAATGGCCGGATGCACACAGACGACCTCTCCCTCCTGTTGAACTCCCTCAATGATGCCCAACGCCAGGCCGTCGCGGCCACGCTTGGGCGTCAGCTGGTGCTTGCTGGCGCCGGTTCCGGTAAAACCCGCGTGCTGGTGCACCGCATCGCCTGGCTGATCCAGGTCGAGCAGGCTTCGCCGCATTCGATCCTGTCGGTGACGTTCACCAACAAGGCCGCCGCCGAAATGCGCCAGCGGATCGAGCAACTGCTGGGCATCAACCCAGCGGGTATGTGGGTCGGGACCTTCCACGGCCTTGCGCACCGCCTGTTGCGTGCGCATTGGCAGGAAGCGCGCCTGGTGCAGAACTTCCAGATTCTCGACAGCGACGACCAGCAGCGCCTGGTCAAGCGGGTGATTCGCGAGCTTGGCCTCGACGAGCAGCGCTGGCCGGCCCGCCAGGCCCAGTGGTTCATCAACGGGCAGAAGGACGAAGGCCTGCGCCCGCAGCATATCCAGGCCGGCGGCGACCTGTTCCTGGGCACCATGCGCAGTATCTACGAAGCCTACGAGCAAGCCTGTGAACGTGCCGGGGTCATCGATTTCTCCGAGTTGCTGCTGCGCGCCCTGGACCTGTGGCGCGACCACCCTGGGCTGCTCGAGCATTACCAGCGACGCTTCCGTCACTTGCTGGTGGACGAATTCCAGGACACCAACGCCGTGCAGTACGCCTGGCTGCGCCTACTGGCTGGCCAGAACGGCGGCAGCTTGATGGCCGTGGGCGACGATGACCAGTCGATCTATGGCTGGCGCGGAGCCAAGATCGAGAACATTCACCAGTACACGGCCGATTTTCCTGATGCCGAGCTGATCCGCCTGGAGCAGAACTACCGTTCCACCGGTGGCATCCTCAAGGCGGCCAACGCCCTGATCGCCAACAACAGCGGGCGTCTGGGCAAGGAACTGTGGACCGACATGGGCGAAGGCGAGCCGCTGACTTTGTACGCCGCCTATAACGAACACGACGAAGCACGCTATGTGGTCGAGACGATCGAGAGCCTGATCAGGCAAGGCAATGCGCGCAACGACATCGCCATCCTGTATCGCTCCAACGCCCAGTCGCGGGTACTGGAAGAAGCCCTGCTGCGCGAACGCATTCCCTATCGCATCTACGGTGGCCAACGGTTCTTCGAGCGCGCCGAAATCAAGAATGCCATGGCGTACCTGCGCCTGCTCGAGGGCCGCGGCAACGATGCCGCCCTCGAGCGGGTGATCAACGTGCCGCCGCGTGGCATCGGCGAGAAAACCGTCGAAGCCATCCGTGACCACGCTCGTCACAGCCAGCTTTCGATGTGGGAGGCGATGTGCCAGCTGCTCGCCGCCAAAGCCTTGAAAGGCCGCGCGGCAAGCGCCTTGGGCGCCTTCATCGAACTGATGGAAAACCTGGCTGCCAAGACCCTGGACATGCCGCTGCACCTGATGACCCAGACCGTCATCGAGCAGTCCGGCCTGATCATCTATCACCAGGAAGAAAAAGGCGAAAAAGGCCAGGCCCGGGTAGAAAACCTCGAGGAACTGGTCAGCGCCGCGCGCAACTTCGAGACCAGCGAAGAGGATGCCGACCTTTCGCCGCTGTCGGCCTTCCTCGGCCATGCTTCCCTGGAAGCCGGCGATGCCCAGGCGGACGAACATGAAGACAGCGTGCAGTTGATGACCCTGCACAGCGCCAAGGGCCTGGAGTTCCCCTATGTGTTCCTGGTAGGCATGGAAGAAGGCCTGTTCCCTCACAAGATGAGCCTGGAAGAGCCCGGCCGCCTGGAAGAGGAACGTCGCCTGGCTTACGTGGGCATCACCCGGGCCATGCGCCAGCTGATCATGACCTACGCCGAAACTCGTCGCCTGTATGGCAGCGAAACCTATAACAAGGTGTCGCGTTTCGTACGGGAAATTCCGGCAGGGCTGGTACAGGAAGTGCGCCTGTCCAATAGCGTCAGCCGCCCCTTCGGCGGTAACCAGACCAGCTCAAGCAGCCTGTTCGCCAACGCCAACATTCCACAAACGGCCTTCACCCTGGGCCAGCGGGTGCAGCATTCGGTGTTCGGTGAGGGCGTGATCCTCAATTTCGAAGGCTCGGGTGCCCAGGCACGGGTGCAGGTCAACTTCGTCGAGGGCAGCAAGTGGCTGATGCTGGGTTACGCCAAACTGGAAGCGATCTGATACCGGACGCAAGGGCTTCCAGTCGCTTGTAGACTTTTCTTTCGTCCACTGACGAAAGGTCCTATGCACTGAATGGGCTTGGGTACAGGCCCATCAGGCAAAAGATGGAAACATTATGGCGCTGGTCATGTGCACAACAACCTGTGCAACATGACGCGCGTGCAATCCACCCACAGGGGAAATCCCATCTATGCAACGTTTTCTTAGCATCGTACTGGCGCTGTGCGTCGGCCTGACGCTGAGCCTGGACGCCAACGCCAAGCGTTTCGGCGGCGGCAAGAGCTCGGGCTCCGCGCCTATCCACCAGACCCGCCAGGCTACGCCAACCACGCCGGCCGCCGCGCCGACCGCCCCTGGCCGCGCTCCGGCCGCCGCCAGCGGTGCTTCGCGCTGGCTGGGCCCATTGGCCGGTATCGCCGCGGGCGGCCTGCTGGCCTCCATGTTCATGGGCGACGGCTTCCAGGGCATGCAGATCCTCGACTTCCTGATCATGGGCCTGATCGCCTTCCTGGTGTTCCGCTTCATCGCCGCGCGTCGTCGTCAGCAGCAGCCGCAGCACGCGGCCGCCGGCCACGCACCCTACCAGCGTGAAAGCCATGCCCAGCCAGCCCAACCGTCGGTCTTCGGTGGCGCCGCAGCGCCTGCCGCCACACCGGTGATCAACGCACCGGCCTGGTTCAACGAGCAGAACTTCCTGAGCGCCGCACGCAGCCACTTCATGTCGCTGCAGCAGCACTGGGATGCCAACGAGATGGACAAGATTGCCGAGTTCGTCACCCCGCAGATGCTCGAGTTCCTCAAGCGCGAGCGTGCCGACCTGGGTGATGGCTTCCAATCCACCTACATCGACAACCTCGATGTGCAGCTCGAAGGCGTCGATGACCGCGCCGACAAGACCATCGCGACCCTGACCTTCCACGGCGTTTCGAAGACCTCGCGCTTCGACCAGGGCGAAGCGTTCAGCGAAAGCTGGCATATGGAGCGTGCGCAGGGCGAGAACCAGCCTTGGCTGCTCGCCGGTATCCGCCAGAACGGCTGATTCTTCGTCTGGCAAATATTGGGGCTGCCTTGCAGCCCTATCGCGGGACAAGCCCGCTCCAGGCGTTCGGTGTTGCACCGTTCTTGTAGGAGCGGGCTTGTCCCGCGATAGGGCCGCAAAGCGGCCCCAAGCTTTTTGTTTCCGCCCCTGCCCGGGGTTTTTGCTTTTGGCAGACTGGCCTACTAGGGTATAACGCGCAGCGTTGTCATCTAGGTCAGAGGATGTAAGCCGTGGAAGAAGTGATCGAACAACTCCGGGAAGCCAATGAGCCAGTCCCCGTGCCGCTGGAGCTGCCAGACGAGGACTTGCTGGTAGAGATCGAAGAGCAGCTGTTCATCAATATTCCCTTCGTGTTCAAGGAATTTCTGCTGACCGTCAGCGATGTGGTCTATGGCAGCCTGGAACCTGTCACCGTCACCGATCCGCAGTCACACACGTACCTGCCTGACGTTGCTGCAAACGCCTGGGATGCGGGCGTGCCCCGAGACCTGATCCCCCTGTGCCAGGACGGCGACAACTACTACTGTGTCGAGGAAGACGGTACCGTGGTCCTGTGGGATGGCGATGAAGAAGCCATCGCCGAAGACAACTGGGAGTCTGTCTGGCATTGGGCCAGGGATGTCTGGCTGGAAAGCTGACACCTGCGCTGCACATGGCCAGCAAAAGCCTACAGTCTTTGTAGGCTTTGCCTACATGCCAAGCATGGCTCTTAGCCACCACTCCACGTAGAATCGCCTGGCTTTCTGCGCTTGGCCGCGTCGCTACCGCTCCATCCCCTCGGACTTCGATCAAATCAAGCGCAGAAAGCCCTCCCCCTCAATGGGTTTGGTCACGATTGTTGTCCAGCGTTTCCAGCAGGGCGATCTGCATGCGGGAATGAACCCGGATGAACCAACGCCACAGCAACGCCACCACGACTGCCGCTACCACTGCGATCACCAGCAAGAGCTCGTTGGTCGGCAGGATGCTCGCCGAAAGCGCGGACAGCAGCAGGAAGATCACCAACAGCGACAACAACGGAATCACCTCGGCAATCACTCGTCTCACACGCTGGGTATGCCGCCCGGCCATCTCTGGCTTTACGCCCAGTTCGGCCAGCAACATCGAAAGCGCCTTGAGCTTGCGGTAGGCAGCAATCAGGAACGGCAGCGACAACAACAGCGCGGCGCCCCAGATCAACGCCTTCTGCCGGCTGATATCACCGACCCACTCCATGAGCCAGGTGCCGATACGCTCAGCGAAATAACCGCCACTGAAGAAGATCGCGATCACCAACGCCAGGTTCACACCCACCTGCAACAGGATGCGCCGGATCATCGCAGCCACCATGGCGCCTTCCCCATGAGGCTGGATGCTGCGCAGCCATTCACCGTAAAGCGACAACACCCGTGCCAGCCGAGCGGGCACCACCTTGCCGAGCTTCAGCGACAAGGGATCGGCGGCGCGAATCAGGTAGGGCGTGAGTAGCGTCGTAATTGCCGAAACAGCCACCGCAACCGGGTAAAGGAAGTCACTGGTGACCTGCAAAGTCATGCCCAGGGCCGCGATGATGAAGGAGAATTCGCCGATCTGCGAAAGGCCCATCCCCACGCGCAACGAGGTTCGCCCGTCGTTGCCGGCGATAAAAGCACCCATGCCGCATGACAGCATCTTGCCCAGCACCACCGCCAGGGTGATTACCGCAATCGGCCAGGCGTAGTCGACCAGCACGCGCGGGTCGATCATCAGGCCGATGGCCACGAAGAAGATGGCACTGAACAGGTCGCGTACCGGTTCGATCAGGCGCTCGATCTTCAGCAATTGCCGGGACTCGGCCATGATCGCGCCGATCAGGAACGCCCCCAGGACCATGCTGTACTCGAGCTTGACCACCAACAGGCAGAAGCCGAAGCACAGGCCCAACACGGTGATCAGCAGCATCTCGTTGCTTTCGAACTTCGCCACGTAGGCCAGCAGCCGTGGCACCAGCAGGATGCCGATGACCAGGGCGACGATCATGAACAGCGACAGCTTGCCCACTGTAGAAAACACCTCGCCCGAACTGACCGTGCCGCTGACCGCGATACCTGATAGCAGGGCAATGATGCCGATGCCAAGGATGTCCTCCACGATCAGCACACCGAAGATCAATTGAGCGAAGCGCTCGTGCTTCATCTTCAGGTCGTTGAGCGCCTTGACGATGATGGTGGTCGAGGAAATAGCCAGGATCGCGCCCAGGAACAGCGAGTCCATGGTGTTCCAGCCAAACCAGCGGCCGATCTCGAAGCCGATCCAGATCATCAGGACGATTTCCAGGAAGGCCGCGATGAACGCCGTGGCGCCGACCTTGAACAGCTTGCGCAAGCTGAATTCCAGGCCCAGGCAGAACATCAGGAAAATCACCCCGAGTTCAGCCAGGGTCTTGATGGTGTCTTCATCGTGGATCAGGCCGAAAGGTGGTGTGTGCGGGCCGATGATGAAGCCGGCGACGATGTAGCCCAACACGACAGGTTGCTTGAAACGGTGGAAAAGAATGGTGACTACCCCGGCCACCAGCATGATCACGGCCAGGTCCTGAATGAAGCTGATGGCATGCATGGCGAGGGACTCCTTTTCTCGTTGCCGGGGCAGACCGCTCCTCTGCCGAGGCAAACCCGAGCGAGCAGCAAGTACATACTGTTTCAATGCAGGAAAGCCCAAGTTGCATGGGCTCGCTCAGGTTAACATCGCGCCTGTGTGCGGAAAGCCAATGCAATATGCAGAAACAGATCGGCGATTTCGTCGCCAGCGATGGCATGATTCGCGTGACGATGGCGCTTCGGCCGACGTCCCGTACCAGAATGTGAAACCACATTGAGGGGAAACAGAAGTGTCTGCAGATACCCGCCCCGTTTCAGCGCAACCAACCCGTGAGCACACTATGGAACCTGGAAACGCCCAGTTGACGATGACTGTCCTGATGACCCCGGACATGGCCAATTTCTCGGGCAACGTACATGGCGGCACTCTGCTCAAGTACCTCGACGAAGTCGCCTACGCCTGCGCCAGCCGCTATGCCGGCACCTATGTGGTGACGTTGTCCGTAGACCAGGTGATCTTCCGCGAGCCCGTGCATGTCGGCGAGCTGGTGACGTTCCTCGCCTCGGTCAACTACACCGGCAATACCTCGATGGAAGTGGGCATCAAGGTGGTGACCGAGAACATCCGCGAGCGCTCCGTGCGCCACTCCAACAGCTGTTTCTTCACCATGGTCGCGGTCGACGACAACCGCCGCCCGGTACAGGTACCACCACGCCAGCCGCAAACCAGCGAGGAAAAACGCCGCTTCCTGCAGGGCCAGCAACGCCGGCAGATCCGCCAGGAACTGGAGCAGCGCTACCAGAACCTCAAGACCGACTCCATCTAATCCCTGCCGAATCTGCAAGGACAAGCAGCAGCTGGAGAGACCTAGATCGCCAAACGTTGCGCCTCGAAGCGCACGCGCGGGTGGGCGATACGATCCTGAGCCCGCACCAGCTGCAGTTCGTAGCTGGCGCAGGCCTGGGTTTCCAGCAGCACCTCATGCACAGCCGCAGCGGTGAACTCGAAGGCCTGGACCCAGCTCTCGCCCAACAATACCCTAGCCAGGAACAGCCCCGAGGTCAGGTCACCCACGCCTACCGGCTGACGCGGAAAGGCCAGCAGCGGGCGGCACAGATGCCAGCAGCCTTCGCCGGTAACCAGCAGCATCTCGAAGCTATCCTCCGCGCGCCCCGGGTAGGCCAGGTGCTTGACCAGCACCACCTTCGGCCCACGTTCGAGCAGGCCGCGAGCCATGGCCACGCAATCTTCCAGGGACTGGGCCCTGCGACCACAGAAGCTGTCCAGCTCAAGCTGGTTCGGGCAGAGGATGTCCGCCACCGAAGCGGCCTCGTCGAGTAGGAACTCGCTCACCTCCTCTGGGACGATGCAGCCTTTTTCCGCATGGCCCATGACCGGGTCACACAGGTACAGCGCCCTGGGGTTCACCGCCTTGATCCGCTGCACACCCGCCAGGATCGCACGCCCTTGTTCGGCACTGCCCAGGTATCCGGACAACACCGCGTCGCAGTGGCCCAGCTCGCCGATGTTGGAAATGCCTTCCACCAACGCAGGAATTTGCGCTGGAGCAAGCACTTCGCCGGCCCACTGGCCATACTGGGTATGGTTGGAGAACTGCACGGTATTGAGTGGCCAGACATTCACGCCGACCCGTTGCATGGGGAACACCGCCGCGCTGTTTCCGGCATGGCCGAAGACCACGTGGGACTGGATGGCAAGCAGATGCGGTGTACGTTTCATGCGAATTTTCCAAAGCTGTTTCAAAAGTATGCGGCGCGCAGTATGAACCCGATTGCCACCTGTACGACAGGCCAGGGACACAGTTAAGCTGGACCGACCTGTTTGGAGCATAAGCAAATGTTGACCCTGGAGAACCTGTTCGTCCTGATGGTGGTAGCCGCCGCCGGCGCCTGGTTATGGCACAACCACGGGCTACGCGAGAAGGCGCTCGCGCGGGTCAAGCAGCATTGCGCCAAGCTCGACCTCGAGTTGCTCGACGATAACGTCGCGCTCAAGCGCATCGGGTTCGTACGCGACGCCAACGGGCGCAAGCGCCTGGCTCGTATCTATGGGTTCGAATTCACCGTCACCGGCGAGCAACGCCATCCGGGTACCGTCACCCAATTCGGCGCCCACACCCTGCAGATCGAACTGGCACCCTACCCGTTCGAGATCAAGTCGCCACCCAGGTCGGACAACGTCATCGAGATGCAGCAGTGGCGCCAGGAACACAACCGCTGGCATAACTGATCAGTCATCCAGGCAGCAGGCAGCCAACGCGGCCTTCAAGGTGTCCAGCGGCTGGGGCTGGTCGAAGATCAGTTCCAGCCGCGTGTCCTTGCGCCATTCGCTCGCCTGCCAGCTCAGTTCCTCGCCGTTGAGGGCGTTGAACGACTGCCAGCCAATCGCGCTGTGGATAACACCTTTGGCCCGTCGCCACCGCCAGGCTTGCAGAAACCGCTCCAAGCGGCCCGAGTCGAAACGCTGCGTAGGGTGCCAGCGCCAACCAATACTCCATCCCCCCTCCCCGGCCTGAGCGAGACAGATAGGTTGGCGTAGATCGGGCCAAAGCACGTTCAAGGCGGGCGCAGGTTCATCCACAGGTGATTTATCCACAGATTCTGTCGATGCAAGAGCGCTGCTCGGTAGATGATCCAACGCAAATGCCCCATGCTCTGTCCAATAGGCTGGCAAATGGGGCAGTCGAGCACTTATCAACAGGCGGTTTTGTTCATCCACAGAGGCCGATTTGTTGAAGACCAGCACTCCGGCTGCCGCCAAGGCCGTCTGTTGTGCTTCCGGCAATGGCTCGCCACGTGCCAAGGCCTGGGTATCCAGGACCATCAGCAGCGGCTGCACTGCCAGCACACCTGACCACGGGGCCTGCCGGAGCTGGTCAAGCAACTGCACCGGGTGGCCAAGCCCGGACGGTTCGATGAACAAGCGGTCGGGCCTGGCCTTGCGCAGCAAACGCCCCAGGCCGACTTGGAACGGCATGCCATTGACGCAACACAAGCAGCCACCGGCGACTTCACCAATGGCAATACCCTCGTTGTCACGGCTCAAAAGCGCCGCATCCAGGCCCACCAGGCCGAACTCGTTGACCAGGACCGCCCATCGTTCATTCGACGGGCGCTGGGCCAACAGCTGACGTATCAGGCTGGTCTTGCCCGCGCCCAATGGGCCTGCGATCACGTGGGTAGGGATGTTCTGCAGCATGGGAAAGTGCCTGGAAAAAGCGGTCGCCCCACTATGCCCCTTCGGTCAAGCCCGTCAAGCGTCCTCGATATCCACAGGCTCAAGCCACCTCATACCAAGGCCCGAAAGGGTCGTTGAAACGAAGCCAGGCCATTTCGCCCAACGCCATTTCCTCGTCGGTCAACAAACACGCTTCCAGTTCTGTGGATAACTGTTTGAAGTCGACGTTCTGCCCGATGAATACCAGCTCTTGCCGGCAATCACCGCTTTCGACTGCCCAATGCTTGAGGATCGCGGCGGTACTCTCCTCGTCCTGTGGCCAGTGCTCTCGTGGAACGAAGCGCCACCAGCGTCCTGCCATGCCATGGCGCATCATGCCACCGGCCTGTGACCAACTGCCTGCCTCCTGGAATTTGCTGGCCAGCCAGAAGAACCCCTTCGAACGCAGCAAGCGGCCATTGGTCCACTCCCTGTGGATAAAGTCGTGGAAGCGCTCAGGGTGAAAAGGCCGACGAGCTTGCCAAGTGGTGGCTGCAATCCCGTATTCCTCGGTTTCCGGCACGTGCTCGCCACGCAATTCCTGTAGCCAGCCAGAGGCCTGGGCCGCCTGTTCGAAGTCGAACAGGCCGGTGTCGAGGATGCGCTCCAGAGGCACCTGGCCCATGACCATGGGGATGATCTGCGCCCGGGCATTGAGGCTGCGCAGGATAGCCATCAGCTCTTCACGTTCATGCTGGCTGATCAGGTCGATCTTGCTGAGCAGCAGCACATCGGCGAATTCCACCTGTTCGACCAGCAGGTCGGTGATCGATCGCTCATCCTCCTCGCCCAGGGTTTCGCCGCGGCTGGCCAGGCTGTCGGCGGCCTGGTAGTCACGCAGGAAGTTGAGACCGTCGACGACCGTGACCATGGTGTCCAGGCGCGCCATGTCGGACAAGCTGCGCCCCTGCTCGTCACGGAAGGTGAACGTTTCGGCCACCGGGAGGGGTTCGGAAATACCGGTGGATTCGATCAACAAATAATCGAAACGCCCTTCCCGCGCCAGCTTCGCCACTTCCTCGAGCAAGTCCTCGCGCAAGGTGCAGCAGATACAGCCATTGCTCATTTCCACCAGCTTCTCTTGCGCCCGGTTGAGGCTGACGTTGCGCTGTACTTCGCTGGCGTCGATGTTGATTTCGCTCATGTCATTGACGATCACGGCCACCCGTAGGTTTTCGCGATTGCGCAGTACATGGTTGAGCAAGGTGCTCTTGCCGGCGCCCAGGAAGCCGGACAGCACGGTGACAGGGAGACGGTTGGGCATGGGAACCTCATCGGGCAAAGGCATTCGAAGCGATACGCTGCATACGTTATATTATAACAATACAATTTCGCCAAGCCCGTGCGCCGCTGCTGCATTCACCAGGATCGCCAAGATGACCAGCCTGACCCTTCCCGATATCGCCACCCAGACCCAACCTCATACCCTTCCCCTGGACTGGGTCGGCATGCAGGGCATCGCGTTGCCGTTGCGCTATGAAGGCCGCGTTCTCTGCGGGCAAGCAGACGTCGGCGTCAATCTGGAAGATGGTGTTTCACGGGGGATACATATGTCGCGCCTGTACCTGGCGCTGGAAGCCCTCGAGCAGGCCGAGCTGAATCCGTTGTCGTTACGCCGATTACTGGCCGACTTCCTCTCGACCCATGAGGGGTTGTCTTCTGCAGCCTACGTGAGCCTACGGTTCGATCAGCTACTGAAACGGCCAGCCTTGGTCAGCCCCTTGGCGGGTTGGAAGAGCTATCCCGTTACCCTCGATGCGAAGGTCGAATATGAAATGTTCCACGTGGAACTATCCGTTGTGGTGCCGTATTCATCCACTTGCCCTTGCTCCGCCGCGCTTGCCCGGCAGCTGATTCAACAGCAATTTCTCACCGACTTCCCCACGCAAATGCCCGACCAAGCCGCAATGTTGGAATGGCTGGGCAGCAACCAGGGCATCGTCGCCACGCCACACAGCCAACGTAGCCAAGCACATGTGCGCGTCCAACTACGAGACAACCTGGATCACTTACCGATTACCGAACTGATAGACCAGGTCGAGACGGCCTTGGGCACTGCCGTGCAAACGGCGGTGAAGCGCGCCGACGAACAGGCGTTCGCCTTGGCCAATGGCCAGAACCTGATGTTTTGCGAGGATGCCGCGCGACGGCTGCACCAGGCGTTGCGTGGAGTGGAGTGGACGGCTGGCTTCAGCCTGCGTGTGGAACATGCAGAAAGCCTGCATGCCCACGATGCGGTTGCTGCCAGCCAATACCGCTGGTGAGGCTCAGGTGCGTGGCTTTACCGCACCACAATCACGGCCCAGCCAAACGGCCCGGGTGTTCATGCTGCCCTGCTGCTGTACACCGGAGGCATTGAAGGTACCGCTGACCTGGGTCAGGAATTCTCGATCGCTGAGGAAGGTTGCCTGACCGTTACCTTGGGCTCGCGGGCAGCTGAACTGGAACTTCCATACATTGCCCGTACGCTCGGTGATTTTTTGGGTGCAACCGGACTGAGGATCCTGCAAGGGGATGTCATCAGTCTGGACCTGCTCAGGCGTGAGGCACGAACGCACGCCTTTTCCCGCCAGGGTGATCCCCTGCTTGGCCAATACCCCCTCCATCATGGCTCGCTGCTCCGGTGGCAGGTTCTTCAACTGCCCGAGCATGAACTCCATATTGGGTAACGGCTTGCCATCGACCTGCATGTTACTGGTGGTCAGTTCCCACAAGCCCGGTTGCAGCATCTGCGCTTGCACCAATGGCGCACCCAGGCCCAATGCCAGGGCCAACAATGGCAGACGAATCTTCATGGATGAATGCTCCTCGAAAGACCGGCTACTGGCCGGTTGAGCCTTAGACGTCATTTCCGCTTCCGGGTTGCAAGGCGGGCCTGGAACATGCTCTGTTATCCCAGTGCTCTCAGCAAGCAGGATGCGTATGGACTACCACAGCCCCTATTTCTTCGGCTATGTACTCGGCCTGATTCATCTGCTCGGCATCGTCGCCGCGCTGCATGCCGTATTCACCGTACGCACCGCCCAGGGCGCGATCGCCTGGGCCATGTCGCTGTTCTTCATCCCTTACCTCACGCTGATTCCCTACCTGGTCTTCGGTGCTCGCTCCTTCTATGCCTACATCCAGGCCAGGCGCCAGGCCAACCAGGAAATGCACGTGGCCATGGCCAACCTCAATTGGCGGCCCTGGGTTGAGGAAGCGCTGACCGCGCGCGAGTCGCTGAGCTATGCCGCCCTACGCGCGATGCCCAAGCTCGGGCCCATGCCCTGCCTGGCGAACAACGAGGTGAAGCTGCTGATCAACGGCAAGGCCACCTTCGACGCGATCTTCGCCGCCATTGCCGAGGCACGCCAGGCGGTCCTGGTACAGTTCTTCATCATCCATGACGACACCCTCGGCCGAAAGCTGCAACAGCTATTGCTGCGCAAGGCCGCCGAGGGGGTGCGCGTTTATGTGCTGTACGACCGGGTGGGCAGCCATGCGCTGCCGGCCAGCTATAGCCAGGCCCTGCGCGATGGAGGGGTGCAGATCCATGCCTTCGCCACACGCCGTGGCTGGTTCAACCGCTTCCAGGTCAATTTCCGCAACCACCGCAAGATCGTGGTGGTCGATGGCTTGCTGGGCTTTCTGGGTGGACACAACGTCGGTGACGAATACCTCGGCGAACATCCCCGGCTATCGCCTTGGCGCGACACCCATGTCCAGGTCAGCGGCCCGGTGCTGGCCTGCCTGCAGGAGTCGTTTGCCGAGGACTGGTATTGGGCCACGCGTGAATTGCCGCCACTGATCCTGCCCGACACCTACCCGGAAAACGGCGTGCTGTGTCAGGCATTGGCCAGCGGCCCGGCCGACGCCCAGGAAACCTGTGCGCTGTTCTTCCTCGAAGCTATCCACTCAGCCACCCGCCGGGTATGGATCACCAGCCCCTACTTCATCCCCGACGAAGCGGTATTCGCGGCACTGCGCCTGGCGGTGCTGCGCGGGGTCGATGTGCGCATCCTCATTCCGGCACGGCCGGACCACCGTATCGTCTACGCCGCCTCCAGCCTGTTCGCGTTCGAGGCGGTACGTGCTGGTGTAAGAATGTTCCGCTACCAGCCAGGGTTCCTGCACCAGAAGGTGGTGCTGGTGGATGACGAGGTCAGTGCGATCGGCAGTGCCAACCTGGATAACCGTTCATTCCGGTTGAATTTCGAGATCACACTGCTGACCGTGGACCGCCCCTTCGCCGACCAGGTCGAGGCCATGTTGCTGAAGGATTTCGAAGAGGCCAGGGAGATCAGTGCTGACGACAGCCGCGATACGCATCGCCTGCAACGGCTCGGGATGCGTATCGCGCGGCTGATATCGCCGATCCTTTGAGTTAACGGTAGAGGTCTTCGCGGGTCCAAGGCAGGTCGTGGTGCCCGTCTGCATAAGGCTTGACCGCGAGGATCTGGTGCAGGTTGATCCAGCCCTTGGAGAAGGCATAGGCACAGCCGGCCAGGTACAGGCGCCAGATGCGCAAGGTCTTCTCCGGTACCAGGGCAGCTGCCTTGTGCAGCTGGTTCTCCAGGTTCTCGCTCCAGTGGTTGAGGGTCTTGGCGTAGTGCAGGCGCAGGCTTTCCACGTCAACGATTTCAAGCCCCGCTTCGCAGATACGCGCACTGATCATCGACACGTGCGGCAGCTCGCCATGGGGGAAGACATAGCGGTCGATGAACTCGCCCGCCCCCCGCCCTACAGGGCGCCCATCCACGTGCTTGGCCGTGATGCCATGGTTCATCACCAGGCCGCCTTCGCGCACGGCACCGAACAGCTTCTGGCAATACAGCTCGAGGTTGGCATGGCCGACGTGCTCGAACATACCGACACTCACCACCTTGTCGAACCGGCCATCCTGGGGCAGGTCGCGGTAGTCGAGGATCTGCAGGTCGACCTGATCGGCCAACCCTTCTTCCTTGACCCGTTGGCGGCCCAGTTTCAGCTGCTCCTTGCTCAGGGTGATGCCGAACACCTTGGCACCGTACTCCCGCGCGGCGAACCGTGCCAGCCCACCCCAACCGCAGCCCACGTCGAGCAGGTAGTCACCGGCCTGCAGGCGCAGCTTGCGGCACAGGTGGTCGAACTTGTTCTGCTGGGCCTCGTCGAGGGTGTTGTCCGGTTCGCGGAAGTAGGCACAGGAATAGGCCATGTCCTGGTCGAGCCAGAGCTGGTAGAACTCGTTGGACAAGTCATAGTGGTAGGAAATGGCTTTAGCGTCCGTGTCCTTGTCATGCGCGGTACGCTCAGGGGGTGTTTCGTCTTCGTCCTCCAGCAAGGCTTCGCTGAGCTCGTCGCAGACCCGGATGACTTCCCCGATATCGCCTTCGAGCTCAAGCTTGCCTTCGACAAAGGCGGCACCCAGTTCATCCAGGCTCGGATGGGTCAGCTGGGAGATCAGCTGAGGCTCCTTGACCAGGATGGTGACCTGCGGGCTCGGCCCCAGGTCGAACTGGTTGCCGTCCCACAGCTTCAGACGCAAAGGCAAGTGCAAGCTCTGCAACGCAGGTGGAAGTTGCGCAAGCATGAATGACCCTCCCTTTCATTTTTCCAGACGTCGCGCCTCTAATTGGGACGTCACCGGGAACAGGGTAGTTCATTCGTGGGAAGTTTCCGTGAATGCAGACCTTGGTCTAGAAGCATCCGAAACAAATTGAAGGCATTTTTGTATACAACTTTCCTCGTGCAGACTAATCTTGTGGCCCTCTTGCGCTTCTTCACTCCTGGAGTAAACCCATGAAATCCTATGATGTGGTGATCATTGGCGGCGGCCCCGGTGGCTACAACGCAGCGATCCGCGCCGGTCAGCTGGGCATGAGCGTCGCCTGCGTGGAGGGTCGCTCGACCCTCGGCGGCACCTGCTTGAATGTCGGCTGCATGCCATCCAAGGCGCTCCTGCATGCGTCGGAGCTCTACGAAGCGGCCACCGGCGAGGAGTTCGCCCACCTGGGAATCGAGGTCAAGCCTACGCTCAACCTGGCCCAGATGATGAAGCAGAAGGACGAAAGCGTGACCGGCCTGACCAAGGGCATCGAATACCTGTTCCGCAAGAACAAGGTCGACTGGGTCAAGGGCTGGGGCCGCCTCGACGGCGTCGGCAAGGTCATCGTCAAGGCCGAGGACGGCAGCGAGACTACGTTGCAGGCCAAGGACATCGTCATCGCCACCGGCTCCGAACCCACCCCGCTGCCGGGCGTGACCATCGATAACCAGCGCATCATCGACTCCACCGGCGCCCTGTCGCTGCCCCAGGTACCCAAGCATCTGGTGGTGATCGGTGCCGGCGTGATCGGCCTGGAACTGGGCTCGGTGTGGCGCCGCCTGGGTGCCGAAGTGACCGTGATCGAATACCTGGACCGTATCTGCCCCGGTATCGACGAAGAAACCGCCAAGACGCTGCAAAAAGCCCTGGCCAAGCAAGGCATGGCCTTCAAGCTCGGCAGCAAGGTGACCCAGGCCACCCCATCGGCCGACAGCGTCAGCCTCACGCTGGAACCTGCAGCCGGCGGCGCGGCCGAAACCCTGCAGGCCGACTACGTGCTGGTGGCTATCGGCCGGCGCCCTTACACCAAGGGCCTGAACCTGGAAAGCGTCGGCCTTGAAACCGACAAGCGCGGCATGCTGGCCAACGAGCATCACCGCTCCTCGGTGCCAGGCATCTGGGTGATCGGCGATGTCACGTCCGGCCCGATGCTGGCGCACAAGGCCGAGGACGAGGCGGTCTCCTGCATCGAGCGTATCGCCGGCAAGGCCCACGAGGTCAACTACAACCTGATCCCAGGCGTCATCTATACCCGCCCGGAACTGGCCAGCGTCGGCAAGACCGAAGAACAGCTCAAGGCCGAAGGCCGCGCCTACAAGGTCGGCAAGTTCCCCTTCACCGCCAACAGCCGCGCCAAGATCAACCATGAAACCGAAGGTTTCGCCAAGGTCATCGCCGATGCCAATACCGACGAGGTGCTGGGCGTGCACCTGGTGGGCCCAAGCGTGAGCGAGATGATCGGCGAGTTCTGCGTGGCCATGGAGTTCTCCGCCTCGGCCGAGGACATCGCCCTCACCTGCCACCCTCACCCGACCCGCTCCGAGGCACTGCGCCAGGCTGCGATGAACGTGGATGGCATGGCCATGCAAATCTGATCGCATCGAAACGAGGTTGCATCAAAAGGGCGAACACAGGTGTTCGCCCTTTCTTTTTTTCCTGCTCGGCTAAGGTTTCCGGGGTCGCCACCGTGCAACTGCGAGTCGCCACAGTGCGATTTTTTATTTCAGGCTGCCCGTAACGTGAGCGACAGCCACCGCTGCGCGGGGCCCCACGACATAACAACGATAACGTCCCGAGGGAGAAGTCATGAAGCGATCGATCACAGCGGCCACCTGCGCTGCGTTGTTGAGCGTTGCCAGCGGTACCTGGGCCGCCGAGCCGGCCGCCTGCCAGAATGTGCGCATGGGCTCGGTGAACTGGACCGATGTGGTCGCCAGCAGCGCAGTGGCCGAGGCCCTGCTCGACAGCCTGGGCTACAAGGTCAAGCAGACCAGCGCCTCGCAGCAGATCATCCTCGCCGGCATGGCCGAGAAACGCCTCGACATCTTCCTCGGCTATTGGCAGCCGACCATGCAATCGGTAGCCAAGCCCTACCTCGACAAGCAGCAGATCGACGTCATCAGCCCAGCCACCTTGAGCGATGCGCAGTCCACCTATGCCGTCCCCGCCTACGCTTATGACGCAGGCCTGAAGACCTTCGCCGATATCGCCAGGTTCCGTGACAAGCTGAACAACCGGATCTACCTGATCGAACCGGGCAGCGGCATGAACCGCATCACCCAGCAGATGATCGACCAGGACAAGTTCGGCCTCAAAGGCTTCCAGGGCGTGGAGTCCAGCGAGGCCGGCATGCTCACGGCGGTAAAGCGCGCGGTCAATCAGCAGAAATGGGTGGTGTTCGCCGGCTGGAAACCACACCCGATGAACCTGCAGATCGACATGAAATACCTCTCCGGCAGCGACGATGCGTTCGGCCCGAACGAAGGTTCCGCCACGGTCTCGATCATGACCGCCGCCGGCTACCAGCAGCAGTGCGGCAACGTTGCCAAGCTGCTGCACAATCTGCGCTTCACCAGCGAGGGCGTCAGCCAGGTGATGGAACCCATCCTGGACCGCACCGCGCCGCTGGAGGCCGCCCGCGCCTGGCTCAAGGCCCACCCTGAGCAGGTATCGACCTGGCTCGCCGGGGTGACCACCTTCGATGGCAAACCTGCCGACGCGACGCTGGTCGCCAGCCAGCAATGACCCCATACCCCCTGTCGGCCGGCATGACGGCCTTCATCGAGCGCACCCGCGCCTTCGCCGTGGCCGACTCGTCGCTCGCCGCTCAACGCGCGGCCTATTCGCGCATGGCAGCGGCCTTCACCCCACCAGCCCCGGCGGGCGTGCAGGTACGCGACCTGAAGCGTGCCCAGTTGCCACCGTTGCGGTTGTTCTACCCAGCCCGCCCGGCGCCGCCGGGCGGTTGGCCCACCGTGCTGTTCCTGCATGGAGGCGGCTGGATGCTCGGCGGCCTCGATTCGCACGCGTTCTTCTGTGCAGAACTGGTCACGCGGCTGGGTTTGCTCGTAGTCGCGGTGGATTACCGGCTAGCACCGGAACATCCCTTCCCCGCCGCACTGGAGGACAGCCTCGCGGCCTGGCACGCACTGCGTAATGGCCTTGTCGGCGAGCCTGTGGACTGCGCGCGCATGGCCGTGGTCGGCGACAGCGCCGGTGGCAACCTCGCCGCTGCCCTGTGCCTGGCGTTACGGGATGCCGATGAGCAGCAGCCCTGCGCCCAGGTATTGATCTACCCGGCCCTAGGAGACGAAAACACCGTCTCCCGTCATGCGTGTGCGGACGCCCCGCTGTTGTCCAGCGAGGACCTGCAGGCGTGCCTGGACGCATACCTGCCCGAACCCACCGGGAGTTCTCTGGCATTGCCATTGCGCGCGCGCGATTTGCACGGGGTGGCGCCAGCCTTTATCAGCGTCGCCGAGTTCGATCCACTGCGTGACGATGGGCGACTGTATGCCGAGCGGCTACGTGGCGATGGGGTGGCTGTGGATTATTTTCCAGGCCACGGCCTGGTACATGGGTGCTTGCGGGCGAGGGGTTTGCCGGAAGTGGATCGCTTGTACGAGGCGTTGTTCGAGATGCTGGCAGGTAGGATGACTTAACCGTCGCGATACCGAGTGGTGGCCTACTATTTATTGGGGGCCTCGACATCCGTGAATCCTGACTCGCTAGCCTGTGACCAGGCTGATATGCCTTGGCAATGCGATTGAAATCAGCGCAGCCAGGAGAACAAAGGCTGTGGAGATCCAGAGGCAGGCCAGCAGCCCGTGAGCCTGGAACACCCAGCCCGACAGGAGCGTGCCGATCAGCCGCCCCAACGCGTTAGACATGTAGTAGAACCCCACATCCAACGACACCCCATCTTCCTTGGCATAGCTGACAATCAAATAGCTGTGCAGCGATGAGTTCACCGCAAACAACACGCCAAAAAGCATCAGCCCGCCGAGCAGTATCACCGGAGCCGACCCGCCGGCAATCAGACCCAAGGCGATCAGCGCAGGCAAACCGGCCAAGGCGAGCGCCCACATAAAGGCCGCTCGGCCGTCGGGTACATGACCACGCTTCTTGCCGGTGATATGGGGAGCAAACGACTGGACAATGCCGTAGCCGATTACCCAGGCGGCCAAAAAGCCGCCGACCAGCCAGAAATCCCAGCCAAACGCAGAGCTCAGGTAAACCGGCAGTGCCACGACGAACCAAACATCCCGCGCACCGAACAAAAACAGCCGTGCAGCCGAGAGGATGTTAATGGCCCGGCTCTTGGACAACATGTCGCGGAACTTCGGCTTGGCCTTCGCCTTGCCCAAGTCCTTTTTCAGCAGGATCAGACTGCCGATCCAGATCAGGGCCAGCACCGCCGCCATGGCCAGTACCGCCTGGGTGAAACCGAGCAGCGCAAGCAGTGCTCCCCCGAGGAAGAAGCCCACGCCTTTGAGCGCGTTTTTCGAGCCCGTCAGGATGGCTACCCATTTGTAGAGGGTGCCTTGCTGGCTGTCCGGCACCAGGAGCTTGATGGAGCTCTTGGCGCTCATCTTGTTCAGGTCCTTGGCGATACCGGACAGCGCCTGGGCGGCCATTACCCACGGCACCGTCAGCGAGGCTGCTGGTGCCGTGAGCATCAGTAGGGCGACGACCTGCATGCCAAGGCCGATGTTCATGGTGCGATTGAGTCCCAGGCGGGCGCCGAGGTAGCCGCCCACCAAGTTGGTGATCACACCGAAAATCTCATAGAACAGGAACAGCGCCGCGATCTGCAGCGGCGTGTAGCCCAAGGTATGGAAGTGCAATACCACCAACATGCGCAATGCACCGTCGGTGAGGGTGAAGGCCCAATAGTTGCCGGTAACGAGCAGGTACTGACGCACTTCCGAAGACAGGGCTGACAACGCCTTCATGATCGCTGCTTACTCCGCCATACCGACCAGTCGAGCCAACTCCGCTGCACGGTTGGCATAGCCCCATTCGTTGTCGTACCAGGCGTAGATCTTCACCTGGGAGCCGTTCACCACCAGCGTCGACAGCGCATCAATGATGGAGGACCGTGGATCGGTGCGATAGTCGATGGACACCAGTGGACGTTCCTCGTAGCCCAGGATGTTCTTCAAGGGGCCTTCGGCTGCCGCTTTGAGCAGGGCGTTGACCTCTTCGATGGTGGTCGCGCGCTCCACTTCGAACACGCAGTCGGTCAGCGAGGCGTTGGCCAACGGTACGCGCACGGCATGACCGTTCAGTTTGCCGCGTAGCTCGGGGAAGATCTCGGCGATCGCGGTGGCTGAACCTGTGGTGGTAGGGATCAGGCTCATGCCTGAGGCCCGGGCGCGACGCAGATCCTTATGTGGCGTATCCAGAATGCTCTGGGTATTGGTCAGGTCGTGGATAGTGGTGATCGAGCCGTGGCGGATGCCCAGATTCTCGTGAATGACCTTGACCACTGGCGCCAGGCAGTTGGTGGTGCAGGACGCAGCGGTAACGATCCGGTGCTGCGCCGGCTCGAACAGGTGTTGGTTGACCCCCATCACCACATTCAATGCGCCCTTTTCCTTCACCGGCGCACAAACCACCACGCGTTTAACGCCCTGGTCCAGGTAGGCCTGGAGCACGGCCACCGATTTCATCTTGCCGCTGGCCTCGATGACCAGGTCACAACCCGACCAGTCGGTATCAGCGATCATCTTGTGCGCGGTGATCTTGATGCGCTTGCCGTCGATCACCACCGAGTCGCCTTGCGCACGTGCTTCACTGTGCCAGCGCCCGTGGACCGAGTCGAAGTTGATCAGGTGGGCGTGGGTCTCGGCATCTCCAGCCGGATCATTGATCTGCACGAACTCGAATTCTGGCCACTCCCAAGACGCGCGAAGCGCTAAGCGACCGATACGCCCAAATCCGTTGATACCTACTTTGATAGCCATGTTCTTGTTCTCAAGATGCGATTAGCGAGCGTTCAGATGGATCGTTGATTAACGCGCTTCGACAGCTCTTGTGCCGATTCCTTGCGTTCGGAGTATCGGTCGACCAGATAGTCGGCGCGGTCGCGCAACAGCAGGGTGAATTTCACGAGTTCTTCCATGACATCGACGACGCGGTCGTAATAGGGAGACGGCTTCATGCGGCCCGCTTCGTCAAACTCCAGGTAGGCCTTGGGCACTGACGACTGGTTAGGGATAGTGAACATGCGCATCCAACGGCCCAGCACACGTAGTTGGTTGACGACGTTGAACGACTGCGAACCGCCGCACACCTGCATCACTGCCAGGGTCTTGCCCTGGGTCGGCCGCACGGCGCCCATGCTCAACGGAATCCAGTCGATCTGCGACTTGAACACGCCGGTCATTGCGCCGTGGCGTTCAGGTGAACACCAGACCATGCCTTCGGACCAGAGCACCAGGTCACGCAGCTCCTTGACCATCGGATGGTCGTCCGGAGCGTCGTCCGCCAAAGGCAGGCCAGACGGGTTGAAGATCCGAGTCTGCGCACCGAAGTGCTCCAGCAGGCGTGCGGCTTCCTCTGTCAGCAGACGGCTGAACGAGCGTTCGCGGGTCGATCCGTATAGAAGGAGGATGCGTGGCTTGTGAGTGGACACCTGTTCAATTGCCAGCTTGTCGGCCGTCGGCAGGTCAACGAGTTTGCTGTCGATGTTGGGGATGTGGTGTTCGGTCATGCAATCACTCCTGGGGGAGGGTTCCATAGGGTTGATCGAATCAGTGACGGTTGGGCCATCAGGCAACCAGGGGAATCCTTACGCAGACTTCCCCCTGTGTTGCAGTGACAGCAGCAAACATTGATTTCTTGACGATGGTCAGCAGCAAGTGGCGACGCGCTGAGGACGATCCCCCATCAGGTCCAATCGCCTGGAGATGGAGCCCAGCCATTCGCGATTGGCCTCCAGCGTCACCGTCAGGACGTCCCGAACCCAGACGGGCAGCTGTGGATGCAGCCGATAGTAGACCCACTGGCCTTGGCGGCGGTCTGCCAGCAAGCCGCAGGTGCGAAGTTGTGCGAGGTGGCGGGAAACCTTGGGTTGGCTTTCTTCCAGGGCACAGATCAATTCACAGACGCACAGCTCTTCCTCGCGCGCAATCAGCAGCATCATCCGCACGCGGTTCTCGTCGGCGAGGCATTTGAAGACCGTGGTAGGTGTCAGTGAGTCAGTCATTAGGGGATGCTCTGAATACATATGTTTTCCCGAATATACGTTTTTTCATATGTATAGGAAAGCCCGCGAAGATCGGCGGCGCAACGGATGCCACATTTGATCGACAAAGCACTGTCGTCCCGCCAGGTAGGCGTCCTGGGGGACGACGGAGCTGCCATCGCGTCGCGTTAACCTGCCATTGATGCAGAAGTTACTGCTTGCGGATGTCTACGATCGTCGCGGCATTACCCTCCATGCGGAAGTCGAAGCCAACCTTGTCTCCAACTCCTAACCCTTCAAGCTGCTGCGCTGAGGCTTTGAACCCCATGGTCATCGCCGGCCATTTCAATGCCGCCACCGGCCCATGTGCCAAGGTGACTGTGCCTCGCTCGGTATCGATGGCCTTGATCGTTCCCTCTGCATGAGCCACAGACGCCGCCTGGGTGGCCTTCTTATCCATCCCGTCCATCGGCATGTCCTTCATATCCATGCCGGCCATACCGTTCTGGGCCTGCGCGCCAGCCGCGAAAGCAAATAGCAGCGCAGCGCTGAGGTAGACGTTTTTCATCGGGTTTCTCCTGGTTTGGGATCATGGGTTATTGCGAGATTTCGGCGTCGGATCAGCCAGTACGCCGCGGGAATAACGAACAAAGAGAGCAAGGGGGCCGTCAGCATGCCGCCCACCATTGGCACAGCGATGCGGCTCATCACTTCGCTGCCGGTACCGTCACTCCATAGAATCGGTAAAAGCCCCGCGACGATCACCGCAACGGTCATCGCCTTGGGGCGGATACGCTGTACCGCTCCCTCGCGGATCGCCTCTAGCAGCGCCAAAGGTGTGTACTCGCCATTTGCCTGGCGTTCAGCCCAAGCATTGTTCAGATAGATCAGCATAATCACGCCAAACTCCGCAGCGACTCCGGCCAAGGCGATGAAGCCAACGCCGGTGGCCACCGACAGGTTGAAGCCCATCAGGTACAACAACCACACGCCGCCGGTGAGAGCGAAAGGCAAGGTGCCCATGATCAGCAGCGCTTCGCCGAGACGACCGAAGGTCAGATAGAGCAGAACGAAAATGATCGCCAAGGTCGCCGGTACCACCCATGCCAGGCGGGCATTGGCGCGCTCCAGGTATTCGAACTGGCCGGAGTAGCTCAGGCTCATGCCCGGGTCGAGCTTCACTTCGCGATCCACCATTCGGCGTAGGTCGGTAACCACAGACGACAGATCACGACCACGTACGTCGATGTACACCCAGCCCGAGGGGCGCGCGTTCTCGCTCTTGAGCATCGGAGGGCCATCGGCGATGCGCACGCGCGCCACGGTACCGAGGGTTATCTGCCCGCCTTGCGCCGTGTAGATCGGCAATTGGCGCAAGGCATCGACCGAATCGCGCCACTCCCGGGGGTAGCGCACGCTGATTGGGTAACGAGCCAGCCCCTCGACCGTCTCGCCGATGGTCTCGCCGCCAATGGCACCTGCAACGATGGCCTGCACATCGGCGATGTTCAGGCCATAACGCGCTGCGGCCTGGCGGTCGATATCGAGATCGATGTAGCGCCCTCCGGTCAAACGTTCGGCAAGTGCAGACGTCACACCGGGCACGGTTTTGGCAGCTCGCTCGATGGCCAGGGTTACGCGGTCGATTTGCGCCAGGTCACTGCCAGCGACTTTCACGCCGATCGGGCTCTTGATACCGGTGGCCAGCATGTCGATACGGTTGCGGATCGGTGGAATCCAGATATTGGTCAGGCCTGGTACCCGCACTGTACGGTCAAGCACCTCGATCAATTTGTCGGTGGTCATGCCTGGACGCCACTGATCCTTCGGCTTGAGCCGCACAATGGTCTCGAACATCTCCAACGGCGCCGGGTCGGTCGCTGATTCAGCCCGGCCAGCCTTGCCGAACACACTGGCGACCTCGGGCACGGTTCGGATCAAACGGTCGGTGCGGTGTAGCAACTGCGCGGCCTTTTGTGCAGACAGGCCCGGTAGGGCCGAAGGCATGTACAGCAAGTCCCCCTCATCCAGCGGTGGGAGGAACTCCCCACCCAACTGACTGAACGGCCACAGGCTGCTGGACAAGATTGCCAGCGCGCCAATCAACGTCATCCAGGGGCGGCGCAGCACCACCTCCAGTGCCGGGCGGTACAAACGGATCAGTCCACGGTTGAGCGGGTTGCGCGCCTCTGCCGGCAGTGGGCCACGAATCCAGTAGCCCATCAGCACGGGCACCAAGGTCACCGCCAGCCCTGCTGCAGCAGCCATGGCATAGGTCTTGGTAAATGCCAAGGGTGCGAACAGTCGTCCCTCCTGGGCCTGCAAGGTAAATACCGGTACGAACGACAAGGTGATGATCATCAGGCTGAAGAACAACGCTGGTCCCACCTCGACGGCGGCTTGCGTCATGACTTTCCAATGCTGCTCACCCCGCAGCGGCACCCCAGGGTTGCGTGCATGCCAGGCCTCGACACGCTTGTGTGCGTTTTCGATCATCACCACGGCTGCATCGACCATTGCCCCGATGGCGATGGCGATCCCACCGAGCGACATGATGTTGGCGTTGATTCCCTGATGCCGCATGACGATCAGCGCGATCAATACCCCCACCGGCAACGAGACGATCGCCACCAGCGATGACCGCAGGTGCCAGAGGAAGGCCGCGCATACCAGCGCAACCACGATGAATTCCTCGAGCAGCTTGTCGCTGAGGTTGTCCACAGCACGCTCGATCAGCTGGCTCCGATCATAGGTGGTGACAATATCCACTCCCGCGGGCAAGCTCTTTTCGAGCGTCGCCAGCTTGTCCTTGATGTGGACAATGGCCTCTTGTGCATTCTTGCCACTGCGCAGGATCACAACCCCACCCACGGCCTCGCCCTGGCCATCCAGTTCGCCGATACCACGACGAGCTTCAGGGCCAAGCTGCACTGTAGCTACATCCCCAAGTGTCACCGGTACACCCTTAGCGGCCAGGCGCAGGGGAATGGCGCGGAAATCGTTCAGCGACTGCAGGTAGCCCGACGCACGTACCATGAACTCCGCTTCGCCCTGTTCAAGCACGCCACCACCGGTCTCCTGGTTGGCCTTGGCAATTGCGTCCGTTACCTCACCTTGGGTGATACCTCGACTGGCCATACGCAACGGATCAAGTACCACTTGGTACTGCTTCACCATCCCACCAATGCTCGCAACTTCGGCGACATCCGGCAGGGTCTTGAGCTCGAAGCGCAGGAACCAGTCCTGCAGGCTACGCAGTTGCGCCAGGTCATGGCCGCCCGTGCGGTCGACCAGCGCGTACTGATAGATCCAGCCCACCCCAGTGGCGTCCGGCCCGAGCACCGGCTTGGCCGACACTGGCAGACGCGACTGCACCTGGCTTAGGTACTCAAGGACCCGGGACCGCGCCCAATACAGGTCGGTACCGTCCTCGAACAGCACATAGACGAAGCTGTCACCAAAGGCGGAAAAGCCGCGGACGGTCTTGGCGCCAGGCACCGAGAGCATGGTAGTGGTCAGCGGATAGGTCACCTGGTTTTCGACGATCTGTGGCGCCTGTCCGGGGTAGGAGGTGCGGATGATCACCTGCACGTCCGACAAGTCAGGCAAAGCGTCGATCGGCAGGCTGCGCAGCGAGAATATGCCCCAGGCCACCAGAAACAGCGTGGCAAGCAGCACCAGGATGCGATTGGCCACCGACCAGAGAATCAGTTTCGCGATCATGGCTGGCTCTCCAGCGCGTTGATCTGCTCGATCACCATGCCCTCGTCGCGCTCGCGAATACCGAAGCGGATGCGCTGACCCACTTTCAGTCCGCCAACCAGAGCCGGATCGACCACCGGGAAAGTCATGGTCATTCCAGGCATGCCCAGTGTGAGGAAGGGACCATGGGCTATGGTCAACCGATTGCCTTCGATCTGCACGATACGCCCATCTGCCTCATGCAATGCCGGCGGGGCCGGAACAGGCGGGGTATCCGGCGCAGTCGCGGCTTCGATGCCTTTGAGACTGGCTTCGGAATCGATCAGGAACTGACCGGACGCTACCACCCGCTGACCTGCCTGCAGCCCTTGCAGCACAACAACCTGGCCACCGCTCTCCTGGCCTAGCACCACTTCCACCGGACGAAAGCGGCCTTGATCTTCGGCAAGCATTACCAGATCACGTTTGCCGGTGTGGATCACGGCCTCGGCAGGCAGCAACAGACTGTCATCGGTTTGCCCGGCCAGGTACAAGGCGACTTGCGCAGTCATACCTGGACGCAGCCGCCCATCGGTATTGGGAAGCTCGATGCGTAAGCGCAGAGTACGGCTCTGCACATCGGCGTCAGCCAACACCGCCGTCAGCTTGCCCGGCACCGCTTGACCGGGATAGGCCGCCAGGTATGCCTGCACTGTCTGCCCCTCGCGCAAGCCTTGTGCCTGCGCCTCGGGTACGGCAGCCTCAAGCCAGACATTGGCCACACCATTGATCCGTGCCAGGGTCGCGCCTGGTGTCACGGTCATGCCAGGACGCAGATCCAGCGCTTGGATCACACCAGCGCTAGGCGCAACCAGCGTCACCAGGCTCTGCACCTTGCCACTTCGTGATACCCGGTCAATCAGTTCGGCAGGCATCCCTGCCAACAACAGGCGCTGATGGGCTGCGGCCTGCAGCTGCCTATCACCCGAGCGGTACAGCGCCAGAAATTCTTCCTGTAGGCCTGCCCATTCCGGTGCCAGCACATCCGCCAGTGGGGCCCCTTTGGGCACGACATCACCTGTGGCTCGCCCATAGGTACGTTCGACGAATCCTGCAGTGCGCGCCTGCAGCACGCTGAAGTCGCGTTCATCGAAGGCCAACACACCACTGACCTGCAGCGTACGCTCGAGCCGACCTGGAGTGACTGTTGCCAACCGTACACCAAGGTTCTGCTGTATGCCCGGTGAGATCTGCACAGCAGGCACGGCGTCGTCCGCAGCACTATCGGCGTATTTCGCCACCAGCGGCATATCCATGAACGGCGACTTGCCCGGCGCAGAAAAGTGCTGCTGTGGATACATCGGGTCATACCAGTAGAGAACCTTCTGCTCTCCTACGGTCGGAGTCGTGGTGCCCTGGCCCCGTTGCGCCAACCAATAGCCCGCACCGCCACCGACGGCCAATGCGACTACCACTGCCAGGCCGACAGACGTGTTTTTCATGCTTGCACCTCTCCATATGCGAAGTGCAACCGCGCTGCTGTCGCGGCCAACTGCCCTTGCAAGTCAATTTCCTGTAACCGTGCTTCCAGCCGCTGACGCCGTGCGGCGAGCACTTCACTCAACGCCGATTTGCCGGCCCGATAATCGGACAGCGCCAAGCGCACACGCTCTTCGGCTAACGGCAGCAGCGTTTCGCGACTGCGCACCACCGCTCGCTGCAGGCGCTGATACTCCGCCAGGTCCGCTTCCAGCTGCGCGGTATGTTCACGTAGGGCTGCATCCTGCTCATCCTCCAACTGGCGCACTTGCGCTCGCCGCGCGGCGATCATCGGGTCCTGTCGCGAACCTGCGAACAACGGCAACTGGAAACTGAATTGCACACTCACCATGTTGCTGAAGTCCGGCCCACGGCGCTGATAATCCACCTGCCACCCCCAGTCCGACTTTTTCTCGGCCAGTGCCTGCTGTACCTGGGCTTGCGCTTCCCGTGTCATGGCTCCGTAAGTTGCCAGTTCCGGATGGGCATGGAGCGCATGAAGGTACTCAGAAGCATTCACTGTCCATTGAGGAAATGCCGGTGCTTGCACATCCCCGTCCTGTCCAATCCAACGTTTAAGGGCAGCCCGCGCCTGGGCTGCCTGGCTCAGCAGCAAGTCTCTACGTTCGTCCAGCTGCGCTGCCTCCTGGTTCGGTGCAAGCGCATCGGCTGCCGCTCCTCCTCCTGCGGCCAATCGAGCCTTCACAGCTGAAGCTAACAGGCGATTTTCTTTATATAACGCGTCGAACTGCTCCAGCTTCCGTTGCACTGTATAGGCCGAGATCCATGCCAACGCCGTCGCCGCGCGGACTTTCTGTCGCTCGAAGACTGCTTGGGCATCAGCTCGCTCAACTGCAGCTCTGGCTGTCTCAACCCGCGCCTTGCGTTTGTCACGGTTAGGCACGTCCTGGGAAAGACCGACCGTTTGCATGGTCATGAAGTCCCGGCTGGTACTCCAGCGATCACTGCCGTCTACCGGTAGGTTCTGCACCCCGAGATTAAGCCGCGGGTCGGGCAGTTCACCCGCTGGAACGACCGCGCTGCGGGCCGCCGATACCTGCTCCTGACGTGCTTGCAATGAGGGGGCATTTCGCTCGGCCAGTTGCAGCGCATCGTCCAGCGAAAGCGGAGCTGCCTGCCCCGATAGCGTCGGCAGCAGGCTTACCAGGGCGACCGTTAGCGTTCGTCCTGGATGGAAATGGAGGGGAGTCATGAACATGATTCCTCGAAAAAACCAGCGCACACGCGCATGCCATCATCCACCCGCCCGGGCAGAACAATGGTGTGTGAGGTTTACGAAGAAATCAGGTGCGGGGAGGACGCCAATGATCAGGGGGCGCCCGTGTTACCAGGCTAACGGCGTAGGTATCTGCTGGTCGTGGCGTGGAAAAAGTTAGCGCGGGCTCCAGAAGACTGACTTGCAGTGCGCTCGCCGTTCTACATTCCTGGCCGACCTTGCACGCTTTGGATGCGTGTGGTTTGGACGTCTCCAGCTCCTGGTCCTGACAGCAGTCATGGTCCATACCCGCCATCATCTCCATGCCAATGGCCTCCATCGGGCAAGGCTCGATGGACGACTCGACCCCCGCCATCCCGTTGAGGGGAAGCGCCAAAATGAGCATCAGGACGGTGAGTAGTCTCAGCATGCGAGTCATGTGAGCGAGTGTAGGTGAATTTGGTTAGAACAGCATTAACACTGGGTCGAGGCAGATCCGATCGAGCCTAAGCGCTCTGCGCCAGGGTGGGCCTCTTCAGCTGGGATCAGACAAAAGAGCTAAGCGAATCATCTGGTTGAATTTGCAGAAGCACAGGATACGCAAATAGGGGGACAGGGAGCCCCTGAGGGCTCCCGTGGCTGCTGTGACAGTTCTTGTTGTTCAGTGACAGACGTTATTGTCTCAATCCAGCCCCATGAATATGAAACCGCCTTACTCCACCGTCACCGATTTCGCCAGGTTACGCGGCTGGTCGACGTCAGTGCCCTTGAGCACCGCCACGTAGTACGACAGCAGCTGCAACGGGATGGTGTACAGGATCGGCGCCAGCGCGTCGATGATGTGCGGCACCTTGATCACATGGGTGCCTTCGCCGTTGGTCATGCCGGCCTGTTCGTCGGCGAACACCACCAGCTCGCCACCACGAGCACGCACCTCCTGCAGGTTGGACTTGAGCTTCTCCAGCAGTTCGTTGTTCGGCGCCACGGTGACCACCGGCATATCGCTGTCCACCAGGGCCAACGGGCCGTGCTTGAGCTCGCCGGCCGGATAGGATTCGGCGTGGATGTAGGAGATCTCCTTGAGCTTGAGCGCACCTTCCATGGCCACCGGGTACTGGGCGCCACGGCCGAGGAACAGGGTGTGGTGCTTGTCGGCGAACAGTTCGGCGGTTTTCTCGACGATGCCGTCCATCGCCAGGGCTTCGCCCAGGCGGGTCGGCAGGCGGCGCAGTTCTTCCACCAGTTCGGCCTCGACCCCGGCTTGCAGGGTACCGCGCACCTGGCCCAAGGCCAGGGTCAGCAACATCAGCGAAACCAGCTGAGTGGTGAAGGCTTTGGTCGAGGCCACGCCAATTTCAGGGCCCGCCAGGGTCAGCAGGGTCAGGTCGGATTCGCGCACCAGCGAACTGATACCCACGTTGCAGATGGCAAGGCTGCCCAGGAAGCCCAGCTCCTTGGCGTTGCGCAGCGCCGCCAGGGTGTCGGCGGTTTCGCCGGACTGGGAGATGGAGACGAACAGGGTGTCCGGCTGCACCACCACCTTGCGGTAGCGGAATTCGCTGGCCACTTCCACCTGGCAAGGAATGCCGGCCAGTTCTTCCAGCCAGTAACGGGCGACCATGCCGGCGTGATAGCTGGTGCCGCAGGCGACGATCTGCACGTTACGCACCTTGGCGAACAGCTCGGCAGCCTGTGGGCCGAAGGCCTGTACCATGACATGGTCCTTGCCCAGACGGCCTTCCAGGGTGCGCTGGACCACGTTCGGCTGCTCGTGGATCTCCTTGAGCATGAAGTGGCGATAGGCGCCTTTGTCGGCTGCTTCGGCGCCTTCGTGGTACTGCACGGTCTCGCGCTGCACCTTGTGCCCGGCCTGGTCCCAGATGCTTACCTGGTCACGACGGATCTCGGCGATGTCGCCTTCCTCGAGGTACATGAAGCGGTCGGTGACCTGGCGCAACGCCAGCTGATCGGACGCCAGGAAGTTCTCGCCCAGGCCCAGGCCGATCACCAGCGGGCTGCCGCTGCGCGCGGCGACCAGGCGGTCCGGCTGCTGCTTGCTGATCAGCGCCAGACCGTAGGCGCCATGCAGGCGCTTGACAGCGGCCTTGAGGGCGTCGGTGAGGTCGGGAACGGTCTTGAGGGTGTGGTGGATCAGGTGGACGATGACTTCGGTGTCGGTTTGCGAAGCGAAGACATAACCCAGGTCCTTGAGCTCTTCACGCAGGGCTTCGTGGTTCTCGATGATGCCGTTGTGCACCACCGCCACATCATCGCTGGAGAAGTGCGGGTGGGCGTTGGTTTCGCTTGGCGCACCGTGAGTGGCCCAACGGGTGTGGGCGATGCCCAACTGGCCGGCCAGTGGCTCGGCTGCCACGGCGGCCTCCAGTTCGCTGACCTTGCCAATGCGACGACGGCGTTCGAGCTCACCGGCCTGGGTGAAGACCGCCAGGCCAGCGCTGTCATATCCACGGTATTCAAGGCGCTTGAGGCCTTCGATGAGGATGGCGGTGATATTACGTTCGGCTACGGCCCCGACGATTCCACACATGATTATTGCTCCTGGCTGATCGCGGCGCAGATCAGGTTGATGCCGCGGGCTTGAATCTGTTCGCGTGCCTCCATCGGCAGGCGATCGTCTGTAATGAGGGTGTTGATGCTGCCCCAGGGCAGCTCGAGGTTGGGAATCTTGCGCCCTACCTTGTCCGACTCGACCATGACGATCACTTCCCGGGCCACCTCTGCCATCACCCGGCTCAGGCCGAGCAACTCGTTGAAGGTGGTGGTACCACGGGCCAGGTCGATGCCGTCGGCACCGATGAACAGTTGGTCGAAGTCGTAAGAGCGTAGTACCTGCTCGGCGACCTGGCCCTGGAAGGATTCGGAATGGGGATCCCAGGTGCCGCCGGTCATCAGCAGCACCGGTTCGTGCTCGAGTTCGCTGATGGCGCGGGCGACGTTCAGGGAGTTGGTCATCACCACCAGGCCGGGCTGGCGGCCCAGTTGGGGAATCATGGCGGCCGTGGTGCTGCCGCTGTCGATGATGATGCGCGCGTGTTCGCGGATGCGCCCTACCGCTGCCTTGGCGATCGCTTGCTTGTGGCTCGACACCGGCTGCACCGTTTCCACCAACATCTCCTGGGGGACGGGGATGGCGCCGCCATAGCGGCGTAGCAGCAGGCCGTTGGCTTCGAGCGCGGCCAGGTCCTTGCGGATGGTCACCTCTGAGGTTTCGAAACGCTTGGCCAAGGCGTCCACGCTCACCTCGCCCTGCTCGTTGAGCAAAGCCAGGATATTGTGTCGCCGCTGGGGGGTGTTTCGTTTCGACATTTCGGACTTAAGTTTCGATTCGAAAGATAATGGTTGCAATCAAAACCTAAGACAGGCATTTCGTCAAGCCGTTGTGTTCTTCGTGGGTAACCCACACCCACAAGCTGTATGCACAGGCACAAAAAAGCCGGCTTATTCACATAAGCCGGCCTGTGCATAACCGATTGTGGATAAATCAGTCCTTCTTGATTTTCTCCGGTCGCTTCCAGCCGTCGATGTTGCGCTGCCGTGCCCGGCCGACTGCCAACTGACCGGCTTCAACGGCCTGGTTGATGGTCGAACCGGCAGCCGTGGTGGCGCCGGCCTGGATTTCCACAGGCGCGACCAGCGAATTGTTCGAACCGATGAACACATCCTCGCCCATCACGGTTTTGAATTTGTTGGCGCCATCATAGTTGCAGGTAATGGTACCTGCACCGATGTTGGTGCGCGCACCGACCTCAGCGTCGCCCAGATAAGTCAGGTGACCAGCCTTGGCGCCCTCGCCCAGGTGGGCGTTCTTCAGTTCGACAAAGTTACCCACATGGGCCTTGGCCTCCAGCACGCTGCCAGGGCGCAACCGGGCGAATGGGCCGGCATCGCTGCCCTCACCCATCACAGCGCCTTCAAGGTGGCTGTTGGCCTTGATGATCGCACCCTTGCGCAGGGTGCTGTTCTTGATGACGCAGTTCGGGCCGATCTGGACGTCGTCCTCGATCACCACCTTGCCTTCGAGGATCACGTTGATATCGATCAACACATCGCGCCCAACGGTCACTTCACCCCGCACATCGAAGCGCGACGGGTCACGCAAGGTCACGCCCTGGGCCATCAGGCGACGGCCTTCGCGCAGTTGATAGTGCCGTTCCAGTTCGGACAGCTGGCGACGGTCGTTGGCGCCCTGCACTTCCATCGGGTCATGGGGCTGCTCGGTGGCGACCACCAGGCCATCGGCCACGGCCATCGCGATCACGTCGGTGAGGTAATACTCGCCCTGGGCGTTGTTGTTGGACAGGCGGCCCATCCAGTCGGCCAGGCGCGCCGCCGGCATGGCGAGGATGCCGGTGTTGCCTTCCTTGATCGCCCTTTGCGCCTCGCTGGCATCCTTGTGCTCGACGATCGCCGCTACCTGGCCCTGATCATCGCGAACGATACGGCCGTAACCCGTCGGGTCCTCGAGGTTGACGGTCAACAAGCCCAATTGGCTGTCGCTGACCTTGGCCAGCAAGCGCTGCAGGGTTTCTACCTCGATCAGCGGTACATCACCGTAGAGCACCAGCACGGTGTCTGCGGTAATCGCCGGCAGCGCCTGGGCCACGGCATGGCCGGTACCCAATTGCTTGTCCTGCATGACGAAGTTCAGGTCGTCTGCAGCCAGGCGCTCGCGTACCTGTTCCGCCCCATGGCCGATGACCACGTGGATACCCTTGGGCTGCAGCTGGCGAGCGCTGTGGATAACATGGCCCAGCATGGAGTTGCCGGCGACCGGGTGCAGTACCTTGGGCAACGCCGAGCGCATGCGGGTGCCTTGGCCGGCGGCGAGAATAACGATATCGAGAGACATTGACTGGCTACCAATCCTGGGCGGTCAGTGGCATGACCGTGTAATGGGGATTAAAAAAGAAAAAGGGTAGCCGATGGCTACCCTTTTTCTCAATCTGCATGAAGCCTGCGGTATCAGCCGCCGAACTTCTTGCGGATCTGCTGGACGGTACGCAGCTGGGCTGCGGCCTCGGCCAGACGTGCGGATGCGGCACTGTAGTCGAAATCCGCGCCTTTCTCATGCAGGGCCTTCTCAGCAGCCTTGACGGCTTCCTGAGCGGAGGCTTCGTCCAGGTCGGCTGCACGCTGCACGGTGTCGGCGAGTACCTTGACCATGTTCGGCTGCACTTCCAGGAAACCACCGGAGATGTAGAACACCTCGCGATCGCCACCCTGCTTGGTCAGCGTGATCGGACCTGGCTTCAGATTGGTGATCAGCGGCGCGTGGCCTGGAGCGATACCCAGATCGCCCAGGTTGCCGTGCGCAACCACCATCTCGACCAGACCGGAGAAGATTTCTCCTTCCGCGCTGACGATATCGCAATGGACTGTCATAGCCATCTGCTTGCCTCAACCTGATTAGCGCCCCTTGCGGGGCGCCGGGATTACAGTTTCTTGGCTTTCTCGATCGCTTCGTCGATGCTGCCGACCATGTAGAACGCTTGTTCTGGCAGGTGGTCGTAGTCACCTTTGAGGATGCCGCTGAAGCCAGCGATGGTGTCTTTCAGGGAAACGTACTTGCCTGGCGAACCGGTGAAGACTTCGGCCACGAAGAACGGCTGCGACAGGAAGCGCTGGATCTTACGAGCACGGGCTACCAGTTGCTTGTCGGCTTCGGACAGTTCGTCCATACCCAGGATCGCGATGATGTCCTTCAGCTCTTTGTAGCGCTGCAGAACATACTGGACCTGACGGGCAGTTTCGTAGTGCTCGTTGCCGATCACGTTCGGGTCCAGCTGGCGCGAAGTCGAGTCCAGTGGATCGACCGCTGGGTAGATACCCAGGGAGGCGATGTCACGGGACAGAACGACGGTGGCGTCCAGGTGGGCGAAGGTGGTGGCAGGCGATGGGTCGGTCAAGTCGTCCGCAGGAACGTAAACGGCCTGGATCGAGGTGATCGAACCTTCTTTGGTCGAAGTAATACGCTCTTGCAGAACGCCCATCTCTTCGGCCAGGGTCGGCTGGTAACCTACTGCCGAAGGCATACGGCCCAGCAGTGCGGATACTTCGGTACCGGCCAGGGTGTAACGATAGATGTTGTCGACGAACAGCAGAACGTCGTTACCTTCGTCACGGAACTTCTCAGCCATGGTCAGGCCGGTCAGCGCTACGCGCAGACGGTTTCCTGGTGGCTCGTTCATCTGACCGTAGACCAGCGCTACCTTGTCGAGAACGTTGGAGTCCTTCATCTCGTGGTAGAAGTCGTTACCCTCACGAGTACGCTCACCCACACCGGCGAATACGGAGTAACCGCTGTGCTCGATGGCGATGTTACGGATCAGTTCCATCATGTTCACGGTCTTGCCGACGCCGGCGCCACCGAACAGACCAACCTTACCACCCTTGGCGAACGGGCAGACCAGGTCGATAACCTTGATGCCGGTTTCCAGCAGGTCGTTGCCGCCTGCCTGGTCAGCGAACGAAGGGGCTTTCTGGTGGATGCCACGACGCTCTTCTTCGCCGATCGGGCCAGCTTCGTCGATCGGGTTGCCCAGAACGTCCATGATACGGCCCAGAGTGGCCTTACCAACCGGAACGGAAATGGCAGCGCCGGTGTCGACGACATCCAGACCGCGCTTCAGGCCTTCGGTGGAGCCCATCGCAATGGTACGAACCACGCCGTCGCCCAGCTGCTGCTGAACTTCCAGGGTGGTTTCCGCGCCTTGTACTTTCAGCGCGTTGTAAACACTCGGCACGACGTCACGTGGGAATTCCACGTCGATGACGGCGCCGATGATTTGAACGATACGTCCGCTACTCATAGCTGGATCCTCTGAATATTTGAACCGTTAAACCGCGGCAGCGCCGCCGACGATTTCCGAGATCTCCTGGGTGATCGCAGCCTGACGCGCCTTGTTGTAGATCAGCTGGAGTTCGCTGATCAGGTCACCGGCGTTGTCTGTGGCGTTCTTCATGGCGATCATCCGGGCCGCTTGTTCAGCAGCGTTGTTCTCGACCACCGCCTGGTACACCTGCGACTCCACGTAACGCACCATCAAGCCGTCCAGCAGCTCTTTTGCGTCGGGTTCGTACAGGTAGTCCCAGTGATGCTTGAGTTCCTGATCCGGGGTTGCCACCAACGGTACCAATTGCTCGACCGTCGGCTTTTGGGTCATGGTGTTGATGAACTTGTTCGAAACCACCGAAAGGCGATCGATACGGCCGTCCAGGTAGGCGTCCAGCATCACCTTGACGGAGCCGATCAGATCGTTGATCGATGGCTCTTCGCCCAAGTGGCTGATCGCGGCTACGACGTTGCCGCCAAAGTTGCGGAAGAAAGCCGCACCCTTGCTGCCGATCACGCACAGGTCGATTTCCACGCCCTGTTCGCGGTTTTCGTTCATGTCCTTGACCAGGGCCTTGAACAGGTTGGTGTTCAAGCCACCGCACAGACCACGGTCACTGCTCACCACGATATAACCGGCACGCTTTACAGGGCGCTCGATCATGAACGGGTGGCGGTATTCCGGGTTGGCGTTGGCCAGATGACCGATCACCTGGCGGATACGCTCCGCGTAAGGACGGCTAGCAGCCATGCGCAGTTGAGCCTTGCGCATCTTGCTGACCGCCACTTTCTCCATGGCGCTGGTAATTTTTTGCGTGCTTTTGATGCTCGCAATCTTACTGCGAATCTCTTTTGCGCCTGCCATGTATCACCTATCAGGTTAGCAAGCGGGGGCCAGGGCCCCCGCTGCGGCTTACCAGGTCTGGGTGGCCTTGAACTTCTCGATACCGGCTTTGATACCAGCGTCGATTTCGTCGTTGAAGTCACCCTTCACGTTGATCTTCGCCATCAGTTCGGCGTGATCACGGTGGAAGTAGGCGATCAGTGCTTGCTCGAAGCTACCGACCTTGGAGACTTCTACGTCGGTCAGGAAGCCACGCTCAGCGGCGTACAGCGACAGCGCCATGTCCGCGATGGACATCGGAGCGTACTGCTTCTGCTTCATCAGCTCGGTAACGCGCTGACCATGCTCCAGCTGCTTGCGGGTAGCCTCGTCCAAGTCAGAAGCGAACTGGGCGAATGCCGCCAGTTCACGGTACTGAGCCAGAGCGGTACGGATACCACCGGACAGCTTCTTGATGATCTTGGTCTGAGCGGCACCACCTACGCGGGATACCGAAACACCGGCGTTCACTGCAGGGCGGATGCCCGAGTTGAACATGGCCGATTCCAGGAAGATCTGACCGTCGGTGATCGAGATCACGTTGGTCGGAACGAACGCGGAAACGTCGCCAGCCTGGGTTTCGATGATCGGCAGAGCGGTCAGGGAACCGGTCTTGCCAGTTACGGCACCGTTGGTGAACTTCTCGACGTACTCTTCGGAAACGCGCGATGCACGCTCCAGCAGACGGGAGTGGAGATAGAACACGTCGCCTGGATAAGCTTCACGTCCTGGCGGACGGCGCAGCAGCAGGGAGATCTGACGGTAGGCAACGGCCTGCTTGGACAGGTCATCGTAAACGATCAGTGCGTCTTCACCGCGGTCACGGAAGTATTCGCCCATGGTGCAGCCGGCGTACGGAGCCAGGAACTGCAGTGCGGCGGATTCCGAGGCGCTGGCGGCAACAACGATGGTGTTGGCCAGGGCGCCGGCTTCTTCCAGCTTGCGAACGACGTTGGCGATGGTCGACTGCTTCTGGCCGACGGCCACGTAGACGCAGAAGATGCCGCTGTCTTTCTGGTTGATGATCGCGTCGACCGCCATGGCGGTCTTACCGATCTGACGGTCACCGATGATCAGCTCGCGCTGGCCACGGCCAACCGGGATCATGGCGTCGACCGACTTGTAGCCGGTCTGTACAGGCTGGTCTACCGACTTACGCCAGATAACGCCCGGAGCGACCTTTTCGACCGCGTCGGTTTCGGTGGTGGTCAGAGGACCTTTACCATCGATCGGGTTGCCCAGCGCGTCAACGACGCGGCCCAGCAGGCCCTTGCCGACCGGCACTTCGAGGATGCGACCGGTGCACTTGGCGCTCATGCCCTCGGCGAGGGAGGTGTACGCACCCAGTACCACCGCACCTACGGAGTCTTGCTCCAGGTTCAGTGCCATACCGTATACGCCGCCCGGGAACTCGATCATTTCGCCGTACATGACGTCGGCCAGACCGTGGATCCGCACGATACCGTCGGAAACGCTTACGACGGTACCTTCGTTACGGGCTTGGGAGCCGACATCGAGCTTCTCGATGCGACCCTTGATGATTTCACTAATTTCGGAAGGATTGAGTTGCTGCATTGCTCTGCTGCCCCTTCAAACTCAAGATTTCAATGCTTCGGCCAGTTTCGCGATCTTGCCGCGAACCGAGCCATCGATTACCAGGTCGCCGGCGCGGATGACGACGCCGCCGATCAGGTTGGCATCCTCCGACGCGTGCAGGCGCACTTCCCGGCTGAGCCGTGCACTGAGAACCTTGGCGAGTTTGTCTTGCTGTTCTTGGTTCAACGCAAAAGCACTGGTGACTTCCACGTCCACGGACTTCTCTTGCTCGGCCTTGTACAGGTCGAACAGAGCCGCAATCTCCGGCAGAAGCAGGAGACGGTCGTTTTCCGCGGCAACATGAATGAAATTCTGTGCCTGTGCATCGAACTTGTCACCGCAGACTTCAATGAATGCGGCGGCCTTTTCTGCGCTTGTCAGTCGCGGGGCCTTGAGCAGGCGCTGCATGGTGTCGTCTTCCGACACCGCAGCAGCCAGGCCGAGCATGGCTGACCAATTGGCCAGTTGCTGATGGGCCTGGGCATGCTCAAAGGCAGCCTTAGCGTAAGGTCGGGCCAACGTGGTCAGTTCTGCCATGATCGCCCTCGCTTAAATTTCAGCGGCCAGTTTGTTAACCAGCTCCGCATGCGCGTTTTGATCGATTGTGGCGCCAAGGATCTTTTCAGCACCGCCAACGGCCAGGGCACCCACTTGGGCACGCAGGGCGTCTTTGACGCTGTTGAGTTCCTGTTCGATCTCGGCTTGAGCCTGAGCCTTCACACGGTCAGCTTCGACGCGAGCCTGTTCACGGGCTTCCTCGACAAGCTGAGCAGCGCGTTTCTTGCTTTGCTCAATGATTTCGGCTGCCTGTGCCTTTGCTTCACGCAGTTGCTGACCCGCTTTCTCTTGGGCCAGCTCCAGGTCGCGAGCTGCGCGGTTGGCAGCGTCCAAGCCGTCGGCAATCTTCTTTTGGCGCTCTTGCAGGGCAGTGATGACCGGAGGCCATACGTACTTCATGCAGAAGAGCACAAAAATCAGGAAAGCAACGGATTGGCCAATCAGGGTTGCATTAATGTTCACGCCAACACCTCGCTCGGTCTTTGTCCATCACACCAATCAACTCGTGGGAACGAGTGATTAGCCGGCGATCTGACCAACGAAGGGGTTCGCGAAGGTGAAGAACAGAGCGATACCAACACCGATCATGGTTACGGCGTCGAGCAGACCGGCGACGATGAACATCTTGACCTGCAGCATCGGAACCATCTCAGGCTGACGAGCAGCGCCTTCCAGGAACTTGCCGCCCAGCAGGCCGAAACCAATGGCGGTACCCAGAGCACCCAGGCCGATCAGCAGAGCAACAGCGATAGCGGTCAGACCAACTACAGTTTCCATCTTTCCTCCCGACTTTTACGTCGTATTGGTTAGGTTTTTAGTTTGAAGCGGTAAAACAAATCGTTTGGTACAGCTGCCCTTGCGGACGTTTTTGGCCTTCCCCCCAAACAGGCGGGGAAGGCTATCAGACACGCGAGGCGGTCTTAATGGTTATCTTCGTGAGCCATCGACAAGTAGACGATGGTAAGCATCATGAAGATGAAGGCTTGCAGGGTGATGATCAGGATGTGGAACACAGCCCACGCCCACTGCAGCACCACACCCAGGCCGCTGAGCCACAGGATGCCGGCGCCGAACATCACGGCGATCAGGATGAACACCAGCTCGCCGGCGTACATGTTGCCGAACAGACGCAGTGCCAGGGAGATCGGCTTGGCGATCAGGGTGACGAATTCCAGCAGGAAGTTCACCGGGATCAGCAGGATCTGCACGAAGATGTTCTTGCTGCCGAACGGGTGCAGGGTCAGCTCACCGATGAAGCCGCCCAGGCCCTTGACCTTGATGCTGTAGAAGATGATCAGCGCGAACACGCAGAAGGCCATGGCCAGGGTCGCGTTCGGGTCGGTGGTCGATACGGCACGGAACGGGATGTGCGGGTCGCCGGAGATCAGGATGGCCAGCTGAGGAATCCAATCGACCGGTACCAGGTCGATGGCGTTCATCAGGAATACCCAGACGAAGATGGTCAGCGCCAGCGGGGCGATCACCGGGCTGCGGCCGTGGAAGGAGTCCTTCACGCTGCCGTTGACGAAGTCCACCAGCACTTCGACGAAGTTCTGCAGGCCGCCAGGCTGGCCGGAAGTCGCCTTCTTGGCCGCCATGCGGAAGATGAACAGGAAGATCAGACCCAGCGCGACGGACCAACCCAGGGTGTCCAGGTGGAACGCCCAGAAGCCCATTGCCTTGGCTTCTGCAGCCGAATGGGCGAAGCCCCAGCTGCCGTCTGGTAGTTGACCGTAGGTCAGGTTCTGCAAGTGGTGCTGGATATAGCCCGAAGCGGTTTCTGCTGCCATGGTTGCCTCAAACGCCCTAAGGTCTCGAAAGTCTTTTATTCATCAGCAGGGGCGCGAACCAGCTGACCAGTAGGGTCAGCAGGAAGACGCCGAATACTGCTAACGGCGCCAATGGCTTCACTCCTGCGAAGGTCAGTGCAAAAAGCACTGCCGTCAAAATCAATTTGCCTGCCTCGCCCGCGTAGAACGACTTGACGATGGCCTGCGCTGCCCTGGCCCCGCTATAGCGAAATGCCTTCCAGGCGAAATACACATTGGGCAGCCAGGCGATCAACCCTCCGCAGAGGCCTGAATAACCGCTGACCGCGCCTTGCCACTGCCACAACACCAGAGTTGCCAGCAGAAACACGATACATTGAGCCAGCAGCACCGGAAAAACCGCCCAGCGATGGAAAGGCAAGCGGTTTGGCGTGCGGATTTCCATCACAACTGCTCCTCGAAAGTCGACCGTCAAGTCAGCAATGACTTGGCATAATTTGTGCCGACAAAATGCGCGCAGAGTATAGGGGTGGTTTAACCCCTATTCAACTCTTCGTAGTGATTTCCGACTGCGCGCTACAACGGGAATTGTTTCAGCGGATGTGAGCAAGCACGCCTTGCAGCTCATCGAGGGAGTTGTAGCGAATTACAAGTTGGCCCTTGCCCTTGTTGCCATGGCGTATCTGCACGGCCGAGCCCAGGCGCTCTGCCAGACGCTGTTCGAGGCGCGCGATATCCGGATCAGGTTTGGCCTGTTCGACCGGATCAGATTTGCCGTTGAGCCACTGGCGTACCAGCGCTTCGGTTTGGCGTACGGTCAGGCCACGTGCGACAACATGCCGCGCCCCCTCTTCCTGGCGATCTTCCTCCAGCCCAAGCAGTGCACGGGCGTGGCCCATCTCCAGGTCGCCATGGGCGAGCATGGTCTTGATCGCCTCGGGCAGCGAGATCAGCCGCAGCAGGTTGGCCACGGTGACCCGCGACTTGCCCACGGCATCGGCGACCTGTTGCTGGGTCAGCTCGAACTCCTGCTGCAGGCGCTGCAACGCCAGGGCCTCTTCCAGAGGGTTGAGGTCCTCGCGCTGGATGTTTTCGATCAGCGCCATGGCGATGGCCGCTTCGTCGGGCACCTCGCGGACCATGGCCGGGATGGTGTCCAGGCCAGCCTGCTGGGTGGCACGCCAACGGCGTTCACCGGCGATGATCTCGTAGCGGTTCTCGCCGATCGGGCGGACCACGATCGGTTGCATCACGCCCTGGTTGCGAATCGAGTGCGCCAGTTCTTCCAGCGCTTCGGGGTCCATGTCACGGCGTGGCTGGTACTTGCCACGCTGGATCAGCTCGACCGGCAGGTGTTGCAGTTCCTTCTGGTCGACCTTCACAGCCTGCTCTTCGAGCGTGCTGACGGAGGGACCACTGAGCAGTGCATCCAACCCACGTCCGAGACCCCGTTTCTTAACGGCCATGCGGATTCCTTAAGTTGTTTGTGCAGTGCGTGATTGACGGCGTTGACGGCGAACCAGTTCCCCAGCCAGGGCCAGGTAGGCCAGCGCGCCACGCGATTGTTTGTCGTAGGCCAGGGCCGGCATGCCGAAACTCGGCGCCTCGGCCAGGCGGATGTTGCGCGGGATGACCGTGTCGTACAGCTGGCTGCCGAAATGTTCCTTGAGCTGGGCCGAAACGTCGTTGTTCAGACTCAGGCGCGGGTCGTACATGGTCCGCAACAAGCCCTCGATCTTCAGCTCCGGGTTCAGGCGGGCAGCGATACGCTTAATGTTATCCACAAGGTCGCTGAGACCTTCCAGTGCGTAGTACTCGCACTGCATCGGGATGATCACGCCATCGGAGGCGACCAGGGCATTGAGGGTCAGCATCGACAGCGAAGGCGGGCAGTCGATGAGAATGAAATCGTAGTTGTCGCGAATCGGCGCCAACGCATTGCGCAGGCGGCTCTCCTTCATCTGCATCTCGAGCAGCACCACTTCCGCGGCAGTCAGGTCGCGGTTGGCCGGCAACAGCTGGAAACCGCCATGCTCGGAGAAATGCATCGCCTGGGCCAGGTCGCACTCCCCGATCAGCAGGTCATAGACCGAATGCTCGAGCTCGTGCTTGTCCACACCGCTGCCCATGGTGGCGTTGCCCTGCGGATCGAGGTCGATCAGCAGCACGCGGCGCTTGGTCGCGGCCAGCGATGCGGCGAGATTGATACAGGTGGTGGTCTTGCCCACACCACCCTTCTGGTTCGCGATTGCGAATACCTTAGCCATTGTTGCGTGTGTTCCCAGTCATGCCTTGCGGCGCAGTATCAGCAGATGGCGCTGGCCCTGGCAACCCGGAACGGTCAGGGCCTGCTCGCTTTCCACTGTGAAGTCTGCAGGCAATGCTACCAGTTCATCGGCAGGATGCAGCCCCTTCATTGCAAGCCATTGCGTCCGCGCGTCGCCCAGGTGGCGCGTCCAGTTGGTGAAATTCTCCATGCTGCTGAAGGCCCGCGAAATGATCCCGCAGAACGGCTGCGGGGGCTGGAACGCCTCGACCCGGCTGTGGATAACCTCCAGGTTGTCCAGCTTCAGCTCCATTTTCACCTGAGTGAGGAAGCGGGTTTTCTTGCCGTTGCTGTCGAGCAGTGTCACCTGCTTGTGTGGATGCAGGATCGCCAGCGGGATGCCAGGCATGCCACCACCGCTGCCGACATCGAGCCAACGTTGCGTGTCGCTGTGGATAAACGACATCACGCTCAGGCTGTCGAGCAGGTGGCGCGACACCATCTCGTCGGGGTCGCGTACGGCGGTGAGGTTGTAGGCCTTGTTCCACTTGATCAGCAGGGCCAGGTAACCCAGCAGCTGCTCGTGCTGCTGCGGGCTCAGCTCGACACCGAGCTGGCGCGCACCTGTGGACAACTCTTCTGCGTGTTGCGGGGTGACCAGGGAACTCAAGCGCTTTGCTCCAATTCGCGGCCGGCGCCGCGTTTCTTCAGATGAATCAGCAACAGGGAAATCGCCGCCGGGGTCACGCCAGGGATGCGCGACGCCTGGCCCAGGGTTTGCGGACGGGTCTGGCCGAGCTTGCTCTGGATCTCCTTGGACAGGCCGGAGATCGTGGTGTAGTCGATATCCACAGGCAGGCGGGTGTCTTCGCTGGCACGCAGACGGGCAATCTCTTCCTGCTGGCGATCGATGTAGCCGGCGTACTTGGTCTTGATCTCGACCTGTTCGGCCACCTGTGGATCGATTTGTTCCCCACCGGTCACTTCGACCAGCCCAGCGTAGTCGATTTCCGGGCGAGCCAGCAGGTTGAGCAGGCTGTATTCATGGCTCAGCGGCGTGCCGAACTTATCCACAATGGCCTGGCCTTGTTCGGTGTTCGGGCGCACCCAGGTCGACTTCAACCGCTGTTCCTCACGCTCGATGCCTTCGCGCTTGGCGCAGAAGGCTGCCCAGCGCACATCGTCGATCAACCCGAGTTCGCGGCCTTTCTCGGTCAGGCGCAGGTCGGCGTTGTCCTCGCGCAGGATCAGCCGGTATTCGGCGCGCGAGGTGAACATGCGGTACGGCTCCTGGGTACCCAGGGTGATCAGGTCATCGACCAGCACGCCGATGTATGCCTCGTCACGGCGTGGGCACCAGCTTTCGCGCCCCTGCGCGCGCAGCGCAGCGTTGGTGCCGGCCAGCAGACCCTGGGCGCCGGCTTCTTCGTAACCGGTGGTGCCGTTGATCTGACCGGCGAAGAACAAGCCGCCGATGACCTTGGTCTCCAGGCTGTACTTGAGGTCACGCGGGTCGAAGTAGTCGTACTCGATGGCATAGCCCGGCCGCACGATATGGGCGTTTTCCATACCGCGGATCGAACGCACCAGCTCCAGCTGCACATCGAACGGCAGCGACGTGGAAATGCCGTTGGGGTACAGCTCGTGGGTGGTCAGGCCTTCCGGCTCGATGAACACCTGGTGGCTTTCCTTGTCGGCGAAACGGTGGATCTTGTCCTCGATCGACGGGCAATAGCGCGGCCCGACACCTTCGATCACGCCCGAGTACATGGGCGAGCGGTCGAGGTTCGAGGCAATGATTTCGTGGGTGCGCGCGTTGGTATGGGTGATCCAGCAGCTCACCTGGCGCGGGTGCATCTGGGCATTGCCCATGAACGACATCACTGGGATCGGCGTGTCGCCCGGCTGTTCGGTCATTACCGAGAAATCCACCGAACGCCCGTCGATACGCGGTGGGGTACCGGTTTTCAAGCGACCGACGCGCAGCGGAAGTTCACGCATGCGGTGGGCCAGGGCAATCGAGGGCGGGTCGCCGGCACGGCCACCGGAATGGTTCTGCAAGCCGATGTGGATAAGCCCACCGAGGAAGGTGCCGGTGGTCAGTACCACGGCGTCGGCGAAGAAACGCAGGCCCATCTGGGTGACCACGCCCTTGACCTGGTCCTGCTCGACGATCAGGTCATCACAGGACTGCTGGAATATCCACAGGTTCGGCTGGTTTTCCAGGATCTCGCGGACCACTGCCTTGTAGATGGCGCGGTCTGCCTGTGCACGGGTGGCACGCACGGCCGGGCCCTTGCGGTTGTTCAGGATGCGGAACTGAATGCCGCTCTTGTCGGTGGCCAGCGCCATCGCGCCGCCGAGCGCATCGATTTCCTTGACCAGATGGCTTTTGCCGATGCCACCGATGGCCGGGTTGCAGCTCATGTGACCGAGGGTTTCCACGTTATGGGTCAGCAGCAGGGTTTTCACACCCATGCGTGCGGACGCAAGCGCAGCCTCGGTACCGGCATGGCCGCCGCCGATGACGATCACTTCAAAACGGGAAGGGAAATCCACCACGCACCTCGTGCCTGTTTTTGCGAATAGAGAAGGTAAGTGGACAAGTATAGGGACTTCCCCCCGCTTAAAGAAACCTTTTGCGCAAATTTTGACCAGGCTGTGGATGAGTGGCGGGCAAAAGAAAACAAAGAGGAAAAATTTAAAAAAGCTTTGTTTTTATGTTTATTCTTAGGCAGCCATCCACATGTGGATAACTTGATGTAGCCCAGTAGAGACAAGGCCTAGAACGATTCATAACCCTGTGTTGGACAGGGGGTGAGGGTTCTGGATAACGGCGTTTAACCTGTGGATTAAAGTGCCGCTTACCCACAGGCCGGTTTGTCCTCAGCAAAAAAGGCCGGTTATCAACGGAGCTGAAGGCGAGTTTTCCACAGAGCTCCTGCGGGCAGCATTCGGCCTGTGAATGAAATTGAGCAAGGTCTCCTCGAGCTGATTCGCGGGGAACCTGGCGCCCACATGGTCAAATCGCAGGCAAAAAAAAGCCGCTCCAGAAGGAGCGGCCTTGGGCCTTGCCGGGCTGTGGATCATTTACCGATGCAGAAACTCGAGAAAATCCGCCCCAGCAGGTCGTCCGAGCTGAAGGCCCCGGTGATTTCGCCCAGAGCCTGCTGCGCCTGGCGCAGGTCCTCGGCCAGCAGTTCCCCGGCGCCCGCCAGTGTCAGCTGGGCACGGCCATGCTCGAGGTGAGCGCCAGCCTGGCGCAGGGCTTCCAGATGCCGACGTCGGGCGCTGAAGCTGCTTTCGGCGGTCTGCTCATAACCCATGCAGGCCTTGAGGTGATCGCGCAGCAAGTCCAGCCCCAAGCCAGTATCGCGGGCGCTCAAGGTGATGGTCACATGGCCATCGTCGCACTGCTCCAAGCCGACCTGCTCGCCACTGAGGTCGGCCTTGTTGCGAATCAGGGTCACCTTGGCGACATCCGGCCGTTGGTCGAGGAATTCCGGCCATAGGGCGAATGGATCGCTGGCCTCGGGTGCCGTGGAGTCCACCACCAGAAGCACACGATCGGCCTCGCCTATGGCCTTGAGCGCCCGTTCCACGCCAATCTTTTCCACATGGTCGTCGGTGTCGCGCAGGCCTGCCGTGTCGACCACATGAAGCGGCATGCCATCAATGTGGATATGTTCGCGCAGGATATCCCGGGTGGTGCCGGCGATATCGGTGACGATTGCCGCCTCACGCCCCGCCAGCTGGTTGAGCAGGCTCGATTTGCCAGCATTCGGTCGCCCAGCGATGACTACGGTCATGCCGTCGCGCAACAAGGCGCCCTGCCCAGCTTCGCGCTCGACTGTGGACAACTCACCGCGAACCGCATCCAGCATGGACAACACATTGCCATCGGCAAGAAAGTCGATTTCTTCCTCAGGAAAGTCGATAGCCGCCTCTACGTAGATGCGCAGGGCGATCAGGGCTTCGGTGAGCGCATGCACGCGCTTGGAGAATGCGCCCTGTAACGATCGCAATGCATTGCGCGCCGCCTGGGTGGAACTGGCCTCGATCAGGTCTGCGATCGCCTCGGCCTGGGCCAGGTCGAGCTTGTCGTTGAGAAATGCCCGCTCGCTGAATTCGCCCGGGCGCGCCAGGCGGCAACCCAACTGCAGGCAGCGCTGCAGCAGCATGTCCATGACCACCGGGCCGCCATGGCCTTGCAGCTCCAGGACGTCCTCGCCGGTGAAGGAGTTCGGCCCCGGGAAGAACAAGGCGATGCCTTCGTCCAGTACCAGCCCGTCGCTGTCGCGGAACGGTCCGTAATGGGCATGACGTGGCGCCAGCGTGCGGCCGGTGATGGCCTGTCCAGCCTGGCTGGCCAACGGGCCCGACAACCTGACGATGCCAACCCCACCTCGCCCTTGGGCGGTGGCGATGGCCGCGATGGTTTCACGCACAGTGTTCATGCTCGAAAACCTCTAGGAAAAATACACAGATAGCAAAAACGCCCCACAAGGGGGCGTTTTATTCACAGACCAGCGTAGCCGTCCGTCAAGCAGCGGCTTTCTTGGTCGCGGCCTCGATGCTACGGGTGATGTACCACTGCTGCGCGATGGACAGGCAGTTGTTCACAACCCAGTACAGCACCAGGCCTGCAGGGAACCACAGGAAGAAGAAGGTGAAGATGATCGGCATCATTTTCATGACCTTCGCCTGCATTGGATCCGGCGGCGTCGGGTTCAGGCGCTGCTGGATGAACATGGTGGCGCCCATGATGATCGGCAGGATGAAGAACGGATCCTTGATCGACAGGTCGGTGATCCACAGCATCCACGGAGCCTGGCGCATCTCGACGCTTTCCAGCAGCACCCAGTACAGGGCCAGGAATACTGGCATCTGCACCAGGATCGGCAGGCAGCCGCCCAGCGGGTTGATCTTCTCTTTCTTGTACAGCTCCATCATCGCCTGGGACATCTTCTGGCGATCGTCACCGAAGCGTTCCTTGAGCTGGGCCAGTTTTGGCGCAACGGCACGCATGCGCGCCATCGAACGGTAGCTGGCGGCGGACAGCGGGAAGAACAGGCCCTTGATCAGCATGGTCAGGACGATGATCGACCAGCCCCAGTTGCCCAGCAGGCTGTGGATATGTTGTAGCAGCCAGAAGATCGGCTGGGCGATAAACCACAGGAAGCCATAGTCGACGGTCAGTTCCAGGCCTGGGGAGAGTTCCTTGAGCTTGGACTGGATCTTCGGACCGGCGTACAGCATGGCGCTGGTTTCGGCCTTGGCGCCGGCAGGTACGTTCAATGCCGGGCCGGTGTAGCCGATGATGTAGTTGCCCTGGCTGTCCTTGCGGGTCTGGACGACGTTGTTGTCCGACTTGCTCGGGATCCAGGCGGTTACGAAGTAGTGCTGCAGCCAGGCAACCCAGCCGCCGGACACATTTTCTTTCAAACTGCCCTTGTCGATGTCCTTCATCGACACTTTCTTGTACGGCTCCGAAGCTGTCCACAGGGCAGCACCCAGGTAGGTGGCGGTGCCGGTGGCGGTGCTCGACGAAGGGTCGGAACTGGCGTCACGCTTGAGCTGGGCAAACAGGTTGCCGGTCCAGGCCTGGGCGCTCTGGTTGTCGATCAGGTAGCTGACGGTCAGGTCGTACTCACCGCGCTTGAAGCTGAAGCGCTTGATGTAGTTGACACCGTTCTCGCTGAACTTCAGGTCGACCACCAGCTGATCCTGGCCATCGGCCAGCTGGTAGCTCTTGCGTTCGGAGGCATACAGCGGGCGACCGGTGGCACGGGCATCCGGGCCGTTGGCGCCGGTCAGGCCGCTCTGTGCCAGGTAAACACGCTCGCCGCCGTTATCGAACAGCTGGAACGGAATGTCCGGATGGTCCTGACGACGCGGGTACTTGGGCAGGGTCAGCTGGACGATGTCACCACCCACCGGGTCGATAGCCAGGTCCAAGACATCGGTCTTGATCCGTACCAGGTCCTTGCTGACCGCAACTGGCGCCAATTCGGCTGGGCTGGATTCAGCATTGGCGCTCGGCACATCGGCACTGGCGCCGTTATTGCCGGCCGGCACGGTGTCCGGCAACGCCGGGGCAACATTGCTGGCAGCAGTATTCTGAGTCGGCAAGGCAGCCTGGCCGTAGTCCTGGTTCCATTTCAGGACCATGACGTAGGACACGATTGCCAGGGCGACGATCAGGATCGTGCGTTTAATATCCATGATTACTCGGCTATCGAAGAAGTTCGGGAGGAAGGAGCGGGTGGAACGGGATCGAAACCACCGTCGTTCCACGGATGACAACGCCCCAGGCGACGAACGGCCAGCCACCCACCACGCATGAGGCCATGGTTTTCAATGGCTTCATAGGCGTAACAGGAGCAACTGGGGTAGAAACGACAGTGGCTGGCCATCAGTGGACTAATGGCATAACGGTAAAACTGGATCGGAACGAGTGCCAGTTTACGCATCGTGACTGTCTACCCCTGCGGAATCGGCATTAACCGCTGGAGAGGGCCGACTGCGTACCAGTCGCTTCCAGAGCTTGCCAAAGTGTTGGTGCAATTCTGGGTTTTCAATCTCGCCCAATCCCTTGCGCGCGACGATCACGATGTCCAGCCCAGCGAGCATTTGCTGGTTCAGACGGAACGAATCGCGCATCAAGCGCTTGAGGCGATTGCGTTGAACGGCGAGCTTGACGCTCTTCTTGCCGATCACCAGGCCAAGGCGTGGATGATCGAGGCCGTTCTCGCGAGCAAGGATAAGCAGGTTTTTCCCTGGAACCTTGCCGGTTGGGGAGTCGAAGACCGCTTTGAAATGCCGGGGTGTAAGCAGTCGCTTGTCCCGACTGAAGTCCTGACTCACCACCTGTGCCGAAAAATCAAATTGCCAGACGCTTACGGCCTTTGGCACGACGACGCGACAGAACAGCGCGGCCGTTCTTGGTAGCCATACGGGCACGGAAGCCGTGGGTGCGGGCGCGCTTGATGGTGCTTGGTTGGAAAGTACGTTTCATGGCGTGTTACCTGGGTTTGTCGACAACGGGCCGGAATGGCCCCCTTTTTAAGAGATCGGCGATTCTAGAGAAAGCAAGCCCATAGGTCAATTTCCAACCAACGTTTGCTTATGGAAGGCGCGACCCGGCGCTCGTGCCTTTGGCTTGATCGAACGCCTCACGGGAAGACAACATGAAAAAAAGAAGGACATATAAAAAGCTTTTCTGAAGAACTTATAAAGCTTAGGTGGATAACCTGCTGTGGATAACCACCTCAAGGCCTTAATTCATGCGTTGTACAGAGATTCAAAACCCTGTCGGTAAGGCGTGCTCCCGCTGTGCTGTGCCCGCGGAAAAGCTGTGGATTAAATGCATGGTTACCCACAGCCAAGTTATCAACAGTCTTGAGGTTGGGGTTGTGCATAGGCCTCAGGCGCGGTTATCCACAGGCCTTATTCACACGGCAGGAGGTCATTTGGGTGACGTTTTGGGAGGTTGGTCCGGGCCCAAGTCGTTGCCACATGTGGATAAGTGGCTGACCTCCCGGTACAATGGCGGTTTGTTTTTTGCCTCATCCGGCTTTCAACTCAGGGGATATCCGTGTCAGTGGAACTTTGGCAGCAGTGCGTGGAGCTTCTACGCGATGAACTGCCTGCCCAGCAATTCAACACCTGGATCCGTCCGCTACAGGTCGAAGCCGAAGGCGACGAGTTGCGCGTGTATGCGCCCAACCGTTTCGTTCTCGATTGGGTCAATGAAAAATACCTGGGCCGCCTGCTCGAACTGTTGGGCGAGCATGGCAGCGGCATCGCGCCTGCCCTTTCCTTATTAATAGGTAGCCGCCGCAGCTCCGCGCCGCGTGCCGCGCCCAATGCGCCGGTCAGTGCTGCCGTGGCGGCATCCATGGCCCAGCAGACCCAGGTGCAACAGCCAGCCCAGGTCGTCGCAGCCAGCGAACCGGTCGTCGAGCCTGCGCTGGAGCTTGCCCCTGCCCTCGAGATCGAAGAGCCGTCTTCGCGTGACAATTTCGACGCCATGGGCGATTCCGCCTCGGCGCCGGCTACCACCGGTCGTACCGAGCAGCGCACCGTTCAGGTCGAAGGCGCCCTCAAGCACACCAGCTACCTGAACCGCACCTTCACCTTCGAGACCTTTGTCGAAGGTAAATCGAACCAACTGGCCCGTGCCGCTGCATGGCAGGTCGCCGACAACCCTAAGCATGGCTACAACCCGCTCTTCCTTTATGGTGGCGTGGGCCTGGGTAAAACCCACCTCATGCATGCTGTGGGTAACCATCTGCTCAAGAAGAACCCCAATGCCAAGGTTGTCTACCTGCATTCCGAGCGGTTCGTGGCAGACATGGTCAAGGCGCTGCAGCTCAATGCAATCAACGAGTTCAAGCGTTTCTATCGCTCCGTCGATGCGCTGCTGATCGACGATATCCAGTTCTTTGCCCGCAAGGAGCGCTCCCAGGAAGAGTTTTTCCACACCTTCAACGCCCTGCTCGAGGGTGGTCAGCAGGTGATCCTCACCAGTGACCGCTATCCGAAGGAAATCGAAGGGCTGGAAGAGCGCCTGAAGTCACGTTTCGGCTGGGGCCTGACGGTTGCCGTCGAGCCTCCCGAGCTGGAAACCCGCGTGGCGATCCTCATGAAGAAGGCCGACCAAGCCAAGGTCGAGCTGCCCCACGACGCTGCGTTCTTCATCGCCCAGCGCATTCGCTCCAACGTACGTGAGCTGGAAGGCGCACTGAAACGGGTGATCGCTCATTCGCACTTCATGGGCCGGGACATCACCATCGAGCTGATTCGTGAATCGCTCAAGGACCTGCTGGCGCTTCAGGACAAGCTGGTCAGTGTGGATAACATCCAGCGTACCGTGGCCGAGTACTACAAGATCAAGATCGCCGACCTGTTGTCCAAGCGGCGTTCGCGGTCTGTCGCTCGCCCACGTCAGGTCGCCATGGCCTTGTCCAAGGAGCTGACCAACCACAGCTTGCCGGAAATCGGCGACATGTTCGGCGGTAGGGACCACACCACGGTGTTGCACGCCTGCCGCAAGATCAACGAATTGAAGGAATCCGACGCGGACATCCGCGAGGACTACAAGAACCTGCTGCGTACGCTGACGACCTGATGGGCGTCGGAGCAGCTAATTGAAGGCAAGGGACTAGACCATGCATTTCACCATTCAACGCGAAGCCCTGTTGAAACCCCTGCAACTGGTCGCAGGCGTCGTCGAGCGCCGCCAGACCTTGCCGGTCCTGTCCAACGTGCTGCTGGTCGTACAAGGCCAGCAACTGTCGTTGACCGGTACCGACCTGGAAGTCGAACTGGTTGGCCGCGTGCAACTGGAAGAGCCGGCGGAGCCTGGCGAGATCACTGTCCCGGCCCGCAAGCTGATGGACATCTGCAAGAGCCTGCCCAACGATGTCCTGATCGATATCAAGGTCGACGAGCAGAAGCTGTTGGTAAAAGCAGGCCGCAGCCGTTTTACACTGTCGACCCTGCCGGCCAATGACTTCCCGACTGTCGAGGAAGGCCCTGGCTCGCTGACCTGCAACTTGGAGCAAAGCAAGCTGCGCCGCTTGATCGAACGCACCAGCTTCGCCATGGCCCAACAGGACGTGCGCTATTACCTCAATGGTATGCTGCTGGAGGTGTCGACCGACACTCTGCGCGCCGTTGCCACCGATGGTCACCGCTTGGCGCTGTGCTCCATGCAGGCAGCGATCGGCCAGGCCGAACGTCACCAGGTCATCGTTCCACGCAAAGGTATCTTGGAACTGGCGCGTCTGCTGACTGACCCGGAAGGCATGGTCAGCATCGTTTTGGGCCAGCACCACATTCGCGCGACTACCGGTGAGTTCACCTTCACGTCGAAGCTGGTCGATGGCAAGTTCCCGGACTACGAGCGTGTCCTGCCTAAAGGTGGCGACAAGCTGGTGATCGGTGATCGTCAGGCGCTGCGCGAAGCGTTCAGCCGCACCGCGATCCTGTCCAACGAAAAGTACCGGGGCATTCGCCTGCAGCTGGCTTCCGGCCAATTGAAGATCCAGGCCAACAACCCTGAGCAGGAAGAAGCGGAAGAAGAAATCAGCGTCGACTACACCGGCAGTTCGCTGGAGATCGGGTTCAACGTCAGCTACCTGCTGGACGTGCTGGGGGTCATGACCACGGAGCAGGTGCGCCTGATCCTGTCCGACTCCAACAGCAGCGCCCTGCTCCAGGAAGCCGGCAACGATGATTCCTCGTACGTCGTCATGCCGATGCGCCTGTAACCTGTAGCAGGTCAAATGTCCCTTCGACGTATCATGGTCACCGCGGTGCGCAACCTGCACCCGGTGACTCTCTCTCCCTCTCCTCGCATCAATATCCTCTACGGCGCCAACGGCAGCGGCAAGACCAGTGTGCTGGAGGCGGTGCACCTGTTGGGGTTGGCTCGGTCCTTCCGCAGTACACGCTTGAACCCGGTCATTCAATACGAGCAGCCAACCTGCACGGTATTTGGAGAGATTCAGCTTGTCGAAGGTGGTACCAGCAGCCTGGGCATTGCCAGGGATCGCCAGGGAGAATTCACTATCCGTATTGATGGGCAGAATGCGCGCAGTACGGCCCAGTTAGCCGAGTTGCTGCCGCTGCAGCTGATCAACCCGGACAGTTTTCGTCTGCTTGAAGGCGCCCCTAAGATTCGACGGCAGTTCCTGGATTGGGGAGTGTTCCACGTGGAACCTCGGTTCATGGCTGCCTGGCAGCGCCTGCAGAAGGCACTGCGGCAGCGGAACTCATGGTTGCGTCATGGTACACTTGACGCTGCTTCGCAAGCTGCCTGGGACCGGGAATTGTGCCTGGCCAGCGCGGAGATAGATGAATACCGTCGCAACTACATCAAGGCCTTGAAGCCTGTCTTCGAGCGAACCCTGAGCGAACTGGTGGAGCTGGACGGGTTGACCCTGAGCTACTACCGAGGCTGGGACAAGGACCGGGAACTCAACGAAGTACTCGCCTCTTCTCTTCTTCGGGATCAGCAGATGGGCCATACCCAGGCCGGCCCACAGCGTGCAGATTTGCGCCTTCGACTGGGTGCGAACAACGCCGCCGACATCCTCTCACGGGGCCAGCAGAAGCTCGTGGTGTGTGCCTTGCGGATTGCCCAAGGCCACCTCGTCAGCCAGGCTCGCCGCGGTCATTGTATTTATCTCGTGGATGACTTGCCGTCCGAGTTGGATGAGCAGCATCGCCGTGCGCTATGCCGCTTGCTGGAAGAATTACACTGCCAGGTTTTTATCACCTGTGTAGATCACGAATTACTGAGGGAAGGCTGGCAGACGGAAACGCCAGTTGCTTTGTTCCACGTGGAACAAGGCCGTATCACCCAGACCCACGACCATCGGGAGTGAAGGCATGAGCGAAAATCAAACGTACGACTCCTCCAGCATCAAGGTGCTGAAAGGGCTGGATGCCGTGCGCAAGCGTCCCGGCATGTACATTGGCGACACCGATGATGGCAGCGGCCTGCACCACATGGTCTTCGAAGTGGTCGATAACTCGATCGACGAAGCGCTCGCCGGTCACTGCGACGACATCACTGTCATCATTCACCCAGACGAATCCATCAGTGTTCGCGACAACGGTCGCGGCATTCCTGTCGATGTTCACAAGGAAGAAGGCGTATCGGCTGCCGAGGTCATCATGACCGTCCTGCACGCAGGCGGTAAATTCGATGACAACTCCTACAAGGTTTCCGGTGGCCTGCACGGTGTGGGTGTATCCGTGGTGAACGCGCTGTCCGAGAAGCTGGTACTGACCGTACGCCGCAGCGGCAAGATCTGGGAGCAGACCTACGTCCATGGAGTTCCACAGGCACCTATGGCCGTTGTCGGTGATAGCGAAACCACCGGCACCCATATCCACTTCAAGCCTTCGGCTGAAACCTTCAAGAACATCCACTTCAGCTGGGACATCCTGGCCAAGCGGATTCGCGAGCTGTCATTCTTGAACTCGGGCGTCGGCATCCTGCTCAAGGACGAACGCACCGGCAAGGAAGAGTTCTTCAAGTACGAAGGTGGTCTGCGTGCATTCGTTGAATACCTGAATACCAACAAGACCCCGGTCAACTCCCAGGTGTTCCACTTCAATGTTCAGCGTGATGACGGCGTGGGTGTCGAAGTAGCCCTACAGTGGAACGACAGTTTCAACGAAAACCTGCTGTGCTTCACCAACAACATTCCGCAGCGCGATGGCGGTACCCACCTGGTCGGTTTCCGTTCTTCGCTGACGCGTAGCCTGAACAACTACATCGAGCAAGAAGGCCTGGCGAAGAAGAACAAGGTTGCGACCACCGGTGACGATGCCCGCGAAGGCCTGACCGCAATCATTTCGGTCAAGGTGCCGGATCCGAAGTTCAGCTCCCAGACCAAGGACAAGCTGGTTTCCTCGGAGGTGAAGACCGCCGTGGAACAGGAGATGAACAAGTACTTCGCCGACTTCCTGTTGGAAAACCCCAACGAAGCCAAGGCGGTGGTCGGCAAGATGATCGATGCTGCCCGTGCCCGTGAAGCGGCGCGAAAGGCACGTGAGATGACCCGCCGCAAAGGTGCGTTGGACATCGCCGGCCTGCCAGGCAAACTCGCTGATTGTCAGGAAAAGGACCCTGCCCTTTCCGAACTCTACCTGGTGGAGGGTGACTCCGCGGGTGGCTCGGCCAAGCAAGGCCGTAACCGTCGCACCCAGGCGATCCTGCCGCTCAAGGGCAAGATTCTCAACGTCGAGAAAGCACGTTTCGACAAGATGATCTCCTCCCAGGAAGTGGGCACGCTGATCACCGCGCTGGGCTGTGGCATCGGTCGCGAAGAGTACAACATCGACAAGCTGCGTTATCACAACATCATCATCATGACCGATGCTGACGTTGACGGTTCGCACATCCGTACCCTGCTGCTGACCTTCTTCTTCCGTCAGCTGCCGGAGCTGGTCGAGCGTGGCTACATCTATATCGCTCAGCCGCCGCTGTACAAGGTGAAGAAAGGCAAGCAGGAGCAGTACATCAAGGACGACGAGGCCATGGAAGAATACATGACCCAATCGGCCTTGGAGGATGCCAGCCTGCACCTGGACGAGTCGGCGCCAGCCGTTTCCGGCGTGCAACTCGAAGCGCTGGTGAACGAGTTCCGTGGTGTGATGAAAACGCTCAAGCGTCTGTCGCGCCTGTATCCGGAGGAGCTGACCGAGCACTTCATCTACCTGCCGGAAGTGACCCTCGATCATCTGGCAGATCATGCAGGCATGCAGGCATGGCTGAGCAAATTCCAGGAGCGCCTGAACAACAGCCAGAAGTCCGGCCTGACCTACCAGGCCAGCCTGCGCGAAGACAAGGAGCGCAACATCTGGCTGCCGGAAGTGGAAGTCACCTCCCACGGCCTGGCCAGCTACGTCACCTTCAACCGCGACTTCTTCGGAAGCAACGACTACCGCTCGGTCGTCGCGGTGGGCGCCAAGCTGGCGACCCTGCTGGGTGAGGGCGCCTATGTTCAGCGTGGCGAGCGTCGCAAGGCGGTCACCGAGTTCAAGGAAGCTCTCGACTGGCTGATGAACGAAACCACCAAGCGTCACACCATCCAGCGATACAAAGGTCTGGGCGAGATGAACCCTGACCAGCTGTGGGAGACCACGATGGACCCAACCGTGCGTCGTATGCTCAAGGTGACCATCGAAGATGCCATCGCTGCCGACCAGCTGTTCAACACCTTGATGGGTGATGCGGTCGAGCCGCGCCGCGACTTCATTGAAAGCAATGCGCTGTCGGTGTCCAACCTGGACTTCTGATTAGCAAGCAGCAATTAGAAGCCAATCCTTATGGGTTGGCTTTTTTTTGTCTGGAGGAAAGTGTTTCACGTGGAACGTTCTATAAACCCAACGCTTTCAGGCGCCTGTACAAGGTCCGTTCACTCATCCCCAAATGCTCGGCCAGTTCACTTCGAGACCCTTTGAAGGTCTCCAATGCGTGTATCAGGTCGGCCATCTCTTTACGGCCACGTCCGCGTGAAACGGTCGGCTCGACCATAGGGTAGATATCCTCCGGAAGGTGCTCCGGGCGGATCAGCCCGTCATCGGCAAATAACCTGGCCCGCTCAAGAATGTTGCGCAGTTCGCGAATATTCCCCGGAAAGGTATGCAGGCTAAGCCGATCCAGGGCTTCGGCGGTCATCTGTGGCGACTGTTTGCCCGCCATCCGTTGCAACAGGCTTTCACACAGCAGGGGCAGATCTTCTACCCGCTCACGCAAGGCAGGCAGGCGGATCGGAAAACCGCTGATGCGGTAATACAGGTCTTCACGGAAGGAGCCTTCCGCAGCCATCTGCTTCAAGGGCTTGTGAGTCGCCGAAACCAGGCGGAAATCCGAATGGACCGTTCGCGTGCTGCCCACCGGGCGGAAACTGCCCGACTCGATCAGACGCAGCAGTTTGACCTGCATGGCCAAGGGCACTTCACCGATTTCGTCGAGAAACAGCGTGCCCCCGTGGGCGGCTTCGGCCAAGCCAATCTTGCGTTGGGTCGCACCGGTAAATGCACCTTTCTCGTAGCCGAACAGCTCGCTCTCGAACAACGACTCGGTCAGACCGGTGCAGTCCACTACCACCAGTGGACCATTAGCCCGAGGGCTGCCCAAGTGCAAGGCACGTGCGAACAATTCCTTGCCAGTACCGGACTCACCCTGCAGCAGCACCGGGATCTGTGCCGGTGCGGCCCGCTGCAGGCTGGCGACCGCCGATTTGAACGCAGGAGCCCGACCGACCAGCCCTTGCTCTTGTGGCTGGGCGGAGGCCAGGGTCACGCTGGTCAGACGCTCGACGAACGCCACCACCCTGCCCTCGTCATCGAGGATCGGGCGCAGTTCTACATCCACATGCTCAGGGCCTCGGGGGGTGTGATGAATATGCAGCACGCGCTCCGGCATCTTGCTGTCCAGTGACTTGCGCAACGGGCAATGCTCGCCAGCCTGATCACAAGGCACAGCATAGTGGTGCGAGACCCGGTGGCATTTCTGGCCGATGGGCGCGTGGTCCTGGCTGGCGAACTGACGACGATATGCGGCATTGGCGGCCAGGATGTTGTAGTCGGTGTCCAGCACGATGCTGGGTAGTACATCGTGTTCGAGGTAGGACACCAGCGCGAGGATCGCGGGATGGGAAGCGGCTTGCATGACGGCACCAGATAAAGGACCAAGCGAGCGTAGCAAGGACTGCCAAACACTGCCATTGGCTGTCAGTCGACTGCCAGATGCTGTCACGTCTGACAGGCACATAGGGCTCTAATCACAGGGCAAGCCCGCATTTATGGAGGGAAGAGGTAGCGAAAACTGTGGCATGCATCTTGATAAAGCACTTTGCACTGCCTAAGCCTTCAAGAAGGCCCGGTGGATAATGGGAGAGTGAAATGATCATCGGCAACAACCTTCATGTGGAAGCCTTGTTCGACAAGGCAACCTCGACCATCAGCTACCTGGTCATGGATGGCGAGACGCGCCAGTGCGCACTGATCGACAGCGTGCTGGACTACGACCCAAAATCCGGACGCACCAGCACCGAGTCGGCCGACCGCCTGATCGCTCTGGTCGAGTCGCACGAGGCCAAGGTGCAATGGATTCTTGAAACGCACGTTCACGCCGATCACTTGTCTGCCGCGGCCTACCTGAAGCGCCGGCTCGGTGGCACCACCGCTATCGGTGCGCAGATCACCCAGGTGCAGAAGACCTTCGGCACGCTGTTCAATGCCGAGCCCGGTTTCGCCCGTGACGGCAGCCAGTTCGATGTGTTGTTCGAGGACGAAGAAGGCTTTCGCATCGGCAACCTGCATGCCCGCGCACTGCACACACCTGGGCATACCCCGGCCTGCTTGAGCTATAGGGTCGAGGATGCAGGCGAAACGGCTGTGTTCGTCGGCGATACCTTGTTCACGCCTGACTACGGCACTGCCCGCTGCGATTTCCCTGGCGCCAGCGCCCGCACCTTGTATCGGTCGATCCGTCGTCTGTTGGCCTTCCCCGACCAGACCTACCTATTCATGTGCCACGACTACCTGCCAGGTGGCCGCGAGCTGCGTTACGTAACCACTGTCGCCGAGCAGCGTGCCGGCAATATTCATATCCATGAAGGGGTCAGCGAGGACAGTTTCGTCTCCATGCGCGAAGCCCGTGACGCGACCCTCGACATGCCTGTGCTGATCCTGCCTTCGGTACAGATCAACATGCGCAGCGGGCAGTTCCCCGAGCCCGAAGCCAATGGCGTGAGCTATTTGAAGATCCCGCTGAACACGCTGTAAACCCGCGCTACACCCATAACGAGATTCGAGGAAACCGCCATGCCTGCCCTGCTGTCCCCTGCCGATACGTCCCGTGCCGACCATCACAAAGTGGTGATCGTCGGTGCCGGTGCTGCCGGTATCGCCACCGCCTCGAGCCTGATCGCCCGTGACCCTTCCCTGGACGTCGCCCTGGTCGATCCAGCCGATGTGCACTATTACCAGCCTGGCTGGACCATGGTCGGTGCCGGTGTGTTCACGGCGCCGAGCACGGCTCGCACCATGGCCTCGACCATTCCCCGTGGGGTGCGTTGGATCAAGGCGCGGGTCGAAGGCTTCGACCCCCACGCGCAGTTGGTCACCTTGGAAGATGGTCGTGCCATCAGCTATGAGCAATTGGTGGTTTGCCCAGGCCTCAAGCTGGATTGGAGCGCCATCGAAGGGCTGAACGAAACCCTGGGCCGCAACGGCGTGACGTCCAATTACCGCTACGACCTGGCGCCTTATACCTGGCAATTGGTGCAAACGCTCAAGCAAGGCCGTGCGCTGTTCACCCAGCCGCCGATGCCAATCAAGTGCGCGGGTGCGCCACAGAAGGCGCTGTACTTGTCGTGTGACCACTGGTTGCGCCAAGGGCACCTGGGCGCAATCAAGCCCAGCTTCTTCAACGCTGGTGCGGTGTTGTTCGGTGTTGCCGACTATGTGCCCGCGCTCATGGCCTATATCGACAAGTACGGTGTCGACCTCAACTATTCCCATCGCCTGGTGGCGGTGGATGGGCCGAACAAGCGCGCTACCTTCGTGCGCACGCTGGCAGACGGTAGCAGCGAAACCCGGGTCGAGGCCTTCGACATGCTCCATGTGGTGCCGCCACAGGTCGCGCCGGACTTCATTCGGCAAAGCCCGCTGGCCGACGCCGCCGGTTGGGTGGAGGTGGACCCGGCGACCTTGCGCCACCGCCGATTCGCCAATATCCACGCGCTGGGGGACGTCACCAATACCAGCAACGCCAAGACCGCCGCGGCCGCGCGCAAGCAGGCACCGGTAGTCGCCAATAACGTGCTGGTGGCCCTTGGGCGCTTGGCTACGCTGGCCCAATACGATGGCTACGGCTCCTGCCCGTTGACGGTCGAGCGAGGCAAGATCGTGCTTGCCGAATTCACCTACGGCGGCAAGGTGGCGCCGAGTTTTCCTCGCTGGTTGCTTGACGGGCGCCAGCCCACGCGCCTGGCCTGGTTGCTCAAGGCACGGATACTGCCGCCGTTGTACTGGAAGGGAATGCTCAAGGGCCGCGAGTGGTTGGCGCGGCCACAACCCTTGGTAGTCGAGGCTGGGCAGTGATCGAACAGCAACTTGTTGGTGCTGTGTTGGGGGCTTCTATTGGCGCTGTACTGGCCTTGACGGGAGCCGGTGGCGGCATCCTCGCCGTGCCCTTGCTGGTGTTCGGCCTGGGGCTGTCGATGGTCGAAGCGGCTCCCATCGGCTTGCTCGCCGTGGGTTTGGCGGCGGCGGTCGGAGCGGTGTTGGGGTTGCGCCAGGGCCTGGTGCGCTACCGCGCGGCAATGTTCATCGCGGCTATCGGCGTGGTCGCAGCGCCGTTCGGCTTGATGTTGGCCCATCGCTTGCCGAACACCCCGCTCGCGCTCGTGTTCGCCGGGGTGCTGGTCTATGCCTGCCTGCGTATTTGGCGCAAGGCGAACCGTGAGTTGCGCGGCGAACCAGCCTGCGGTGAGCGGCAGATCATGCCCTGCGTGCTCAACCCTCTGCAGGGGCGGTTGCGCTGGACCCTCCCCTGCGCCCGCGCACTGGCGTTCACTGGCGTGCTGGCGGGGCTGCTGTCCGGCTTGCTGGGTGTTGGCGGTGGCTTCGTCATCATCCCGGCCTTGAACCGCTACACCAACTTGGACATGAAGAGCATCGTCGCCACATCGCTGGCCGTGATCGCCCTGGTCTCCGTGGGCAGCGTAGCCAGCGCCAGCCTGGCTGGCGTCATGCATTGGGCAGTAGGCGCGCCGTTCGCCGTGGGTGCCGTGCTCGGTCTGCTGCTGGCGCGCCCCTTGGCGAGCAAGCTGGCCGGGCCGCGCCTGCAGCAATTGTTCGCCGTGACCGGCATCGGCGCGGCGCTGTTGCTGGCGGGCAAGGCGCTAGTCGGCTAGCAGCTCGGCCTGCTGCGCGTTGCACAGCGCCAGCAGGTAGTCCCAGACCACCCGCAGACGTACCGACTTGTGCAGTTCCCGGCGCGTACAGATCCAGTAGCTGCGCTGGATGGTTTCGCTGGGTAATACGCGAACCAGCGCAGGATCATGCCGCGCCATGTAGTTGGGCAGCACGGCAATGCCCAGCCCGGCACGGGCGGCTTGTTGCTGGGCGATCACGCTGGTGCTGCGGAATACCACGTTGGGCGCACGGCAGAAGCTGTTGAGAAACAGCAGTTCCTGGCTGAACAGCAGGTCATCGACGTAACCGATCCAGCTGTGCCGGGCCAGGTCTTCACGGTTACGCAGCGGCGGTGCCCGGTCCAGGTACGCCTGGCTGGCATACAGGGCCAGGCGGTAGTCGGTGAGCTTGCGCGTGATCAACAGGTCGGCGCTGGGCCGTTCCAGGTGGATGCTGATTTCCGCCTCCCGGTTGAGAATGCTGACGAAGCGCGGCACCGCCACCAACTCAACCTCGAGCCCCGGGTAGCGTTCGAACAGCGCATTCATGCGCGGGGTGAAGAACATGATGCCGATGCCTTCGGTGACGCCGAGACGGATCTTGCCCAGCGGCGTGATGGCCTGGGTGATTTCCTCCTGGGCGAGCAGGGCCACGTTTTCCATGGCTTCGGCATGCTTGAGCAGGGCCTGGCCGGAGGGTGTGAGTTCGTAGCCCTGAGCGTGCTGGACGAACAGCGCGGTGCCCAGGCTCTGCTCGATGTTCTCGATATGCCGGGCGACCGTGCTGTGGGTGGTGTTGAGGCGTTTGGCGGCGGTCAGCAGCCGGCCGCTGCGCTGCAACTCGAGGAAGTACCGCAGATCATTCCAGTCGAACATGCTGTTCCCTGTGAATTTGGGGCTTCACTGCCCCCCTGTGTGAGCGGGCGGTATTACGGCTCCGGTAGGCGTTGCGCTAAAACGCACAGCGGCTGCGCGAAATTTCGTGTTTCGTCAGCGAAATTAATCAATAAGATGGTCCTCGACAAGAATAAAAATCAGGCGCGAGGTTTCACATGCCATCAGCCGATTCTGTCTTCGACTATGTGGTCGTCGGTGCCGGCCCCGCCGGCTGCCTGCTGGCCAACCGCTTGTCTGCCGACCCCTCCTGTCGCGTCCTGTTGCTCGAAGCGGGTGGGCCTGACAATTACCCTTGGATTCACATTCCCGTCGGCTACCTGCGCTGCATCGGCAACCCACGTACCGACTGGTGCTTCAACACCGAGGCGCAGCCAGGCCTGGGCGGGCGCAGCCTGGGCTACCCGCGGGGCAGGGTGCTGGGCGGCTGCTCTTCGATCAACGGCATGATCTACATGCGCGGCCAGGCCGCCGACTACGACCGCTGGGCCGAGCAAGGCAACGATGGCTGGGCGTGGAAGGACGTACTGCCATTGTTCAAGGCCAGCGAGCGCCATTTCGCCGGCGCCAGCGACAGCCATGGTGGCGAGGGGGAATGGCGGGTCGAGCAGCAACGCTACAGCTGGCCGATCCTGGATGCCTTCCGCGACGCCGCCGAGCAGAGCGGCATTGCCAAGGTCACGGACTTCAACACCGGCGACAATGCCGGCTGTGGATATTTTCAGGTCAACCAGCGCAGTGGCGTGCGCTGGAATGCTTCCAAGGCCTTCCTGCGGCCAGTGCAGGCGCGCCCCAACCTGACCGTGCTCACCGGCGTGCAGGTCGACCAGGTGATCCTGGACAACACCCGCGCCAAGGCCGTGAAGGCGCACTGGCAAGGCGCCTGGCATGCGTTCAAGGCGCAGCGGGAGATCATTCTTTGCGCAGGCTCCGTGGGTTCGCCCGGGATTCTCCAGCGTTCAGGCATCGGCCCGCGCAAGCTGCTCGAGGGTCTTGGAATCGGCGTGCGTCATGAGCTGCCCGGTGTGGGTGGCAACCTGCAGGATCACCTGCAATTGCGCCTGATCTACCAGGTGCGCAACACCCGTACGCTCAACCAGATGGCCAACAGCCTCTGGGGCAAGATGGAGATGGGCCTGCGCTATCTCTATGACCGCAGTGGCCCGTTGGCCATGGCGCCAAGCCAGCTGGGTGCGTTCGTTCGCTCCGGGCCGGAGCAGGCCACCGCCAACCTGCAGTATCACGTCCAGCCCCTGTCGCTGGAGCGCTTCGGCGAGCCGTTGCATCGTTTTGCCGCGTTTACCGCGTCAGTGTGCAATCTACGCCCCGCGAGCCGTGGCCGTGTGGACATCCGCTCTGCCGACATGCTCGCCGCGCCCCTGATCGACCCCAACTACCTGAGCGACCCCGAGGACCTGCGTGTGGCCGCCGATGCCATCCGCCTCACGCGGCGTATCGTACAGGCCCCTGCCCTGGCGGCGTTCGACCCTCGTGAATACCTGCCAGGTCCTGCCCTGCAGACCGAGGCGCAATTGCACGAGGCTGCCGGCAGGATCGGCACCACCATCTTCCACCCGGTTGGCACCTGCCGCATGGGCTCAGGCCCGCTGGACGTTGTGGATAACCAGCTGCGCGTCCATGGAATACCGGGCTTGCGCATAGCCGACGCCTCGATCATGCCGCAGATCGTCTCGGGCAATACCTGTTCACCCACACTGATGATCGCCGAGAAGGCGGCTCAACTGATCCGAAACGGGAGCCCCACACAGACCAACCTCAACGACCTGAACGCGATACCGACGCCCTGACCCGGGTGCGTGCAACACCGGCGGCTCGCGGTCAGAAGCCGCCGACAGTGGAAAACAACAATAATCACTGTGGCCTGCGGGCCGAGGACAGCAACGATGTCGGATTACATCCAAGAGCAAGGCACGGCAGCCAGCACGGTCAGCCGACGTGAGGAACGCAAGATCATTTTCGCGTCATCCCTCGGGACGGTGTTCGAGTGGTATGACTTTTTTCTCTATGGCGCCCTGGCTGCGGTCATCAGCAAGCAGTTCTTTGCTGGAGTGAACGACACCACGGCGTTCATCTTCGCCTTGATGGCGTTCGCCGCAGGCTTTTTGGTGCGGCCATTCGGTGCGCTGGTGTTCGGTCGGCTGGGTGACATGATCGGGCGCAAGTACACCTTCCTGGTGACCATCGTGCTGATGGGGCTTTCTACCTTCGCCGTTGGTTTGCTGCCGACCTACGCCAGCATCGGCATCGCCGCGCCGATCATCCTGGTGCTGCTGCGCATGCTCCAAGGCCTGGCCCTGGGCGGCGAATACGGTGGCGCGGCGACCTATGTGGCCGAGCACGCCCCGCCCGGCAAGCGGGGTTTCCATACCGGTTTCATTCAGTCCACCGCCACCCTTGGCTTGCTGCTTTCGCTGGTGGTCGTGCTGGGCAGCCGCTATGTCAGTGGCGACCAGTTCGAGACCTGGGGCTGGCGCTTGCCGTTCCTGCTGTCGATCGTCCTGCTGGCCATCTCCACCTGGATCCGCATGAGCATGGAAGAGTCACCAGCCTTCGTGAAAATGAAGGCCCAGGGTAAGGTCAGCAAGTCGCCGATTCGCGAGTCCTTCACCTCCTGGCCCAACCTCAAGGTGGTGCTCACCGCCCTGTTCAGCATCAATGCCGGCCAGGCCGTGACCTTCTATACCGCGCAGTTCTACGTGCTGTTCTTCCTGACCCAGATGCTCAAGATGGACCCGGCCCAGGCGAACACGCTGTTGATCATCAGCGTGGTGATCGGCGCGCCGTTCTTCGTGTTCTTCGGCTGGTTGTCCGACCGGGTGGGCCGCAAGCCGATCCTGATGATCGGCCTGCTGCTGGCCACCGTACTGTATTTCCCGATGTTCAAGGCCCTGAGCCATTACGCCAACCCGCAGATCGCTGCGGCCAGCCAGCAGGCTCCGATCGTCGTGACAGCTGACCCGCAGGGCTGCACCTTCCAGTTCGACCCGGTCGGCAAGGCACGCTTCGACAGCCCCTGCGACAAGGTCAAGACGTTCCTGGTCAAGCAGGGCCTGCCCTACAGCTCGGTGGATGCCCCTGCGGGCGACCCGGTGGTGGTGAGTATCGGCGAGCAGCACATCGATGGTTTCGACGAAGCGGCCATGCGCATGGCCATCGAAGAAGCGGGGTACCCGGCCAAGGCGGACCCGGCGAGCGTCAACCAAGTGATGGTGGTGGTGCTGATCGTCGCCATGATCCTTATCGCCACGATGACCTACGGGCCGTTGGCGGCGGTGATGGTCGAGCTGTTCCCGACCCGCATCCGCTACACCTCCATGTCGCTGCCGTATCACATCGGCAATGGCTGGTTCGGCGGCCTCCTGCCTACCGTGTCGTTCGCACTGGTGGTGTATACCGGGGATATCTTCTATGGGCTGTGGTATCCAGTGTTGATCACCGGAGTGAGCCTGGTGGTGGGGATCTTCTGCTTGAAGGAGACCAAGGATGTGGATATCGACAAGGTTTGAAAGCTGACGCGTGTGGGCGCTTGAATCCCAGGTACAAAAAAACCGGCGTAAAAGCCGGTTTTTTTATGCCGCGAAAAAACTTATGCACGATTTTCAGAAAAAGGTCATACAAAGAAATAAACAGCTAAATCAATTACTTAGCTCACTTTTCAAGGTATTGATCCAAAACTTGCTCACACGTTATCCACAGATCGTCAGGCGCTCTGCTGTGCAGGATTTTCTGCCACCGGTGGCAGCGAACCCATGGCCCGCTGGGCTGCTTCGTTCCAGGCCTGGGCGCGGTCGTTGAGCTCGGCGATGGCACGTGGGCCGGTACCGACCGGGTACATCGGCTCGCCGATCACCACCTCGATGGTGCCTGGACGCTTGCCCCAGCCTTCCCGTGGCCAGAACTTGCCGGCGTTATGGGCAATCGGCAGTACCGGCAAGCCCGCATTCACCGCCAGTGCGGTGCCGCCTCGAGAGAATTTGCCGACCTGGCCATGGGGTACGCGGGTGCCTTCCGGGAAGATCAGCACCCACACGCCCTGCTTGAGCAACTCGTCGCCCTTGCTGGCGACTTGGCGCAGGGCTTCCTTGGGGTTCTTCCGGTCGATGGCGATGGGCCGCAGCATGGCCATGGCCCAACCGAAGAACGGCACGTACAGCAGCTCGCGCTTGAGCACCTGGCTCAATGGCGAGAAGTAGGCCGACAGGAAGAACGTTTCCCAGGTGCTCTGGTGGTTCGACAGGATCACGCAGGGTTCCTTGGGGACGTTCTCGGCCCCGGTGACCTTGTAACGAATCCCCAGAATCACTCGCGCCAGGAACACAGCGCAGCGGCACCAGTACACGTTGATGAAGCGATAGCGCTTGTGAAACGGCAGGAACGGCGCGACGAAGAAGCTCAGCGAGCACCACAGCAGCGAACTGGTGCCCAACAGCAGGTAAAAAAGAAAGATTCTGATCGCCTGCAGGATCGACATAGTGGCATGTACCGTTGCGGGGCGTGCCCGCCTAAGGAAAAGTGCGCCACGGTGGGCGCACTGCTTAAATTAGTGCTCTGGCGATGGCTGCCAGATCGTCGAAAATCAAAGTGCCTTGAGGGACGCCTTTCTCCAGCGTTCGCTCACCTTTGCCGGTCTTCACCAGCACAGGTTGTGCATCGACGGCCAGGGCGGCCTCCAGGTCACCTTTACTATCGCCGACAAACCACACGCCGGCCAGGGCCACCTGGTAATGCTCGGCGATCGCCCGCAGCATGCCAGGCTTGGGCTTGCGGCAATCGCAACCGTCGTCCGGCCCGTGCGGGCAATGCACGATGTAACCCACCTCGCCGCCCTGCTCGGCCACCAGCGCGCGCAGGCGCGCGTGCATGGCCTCGAGGGTTGCCAGCGGGTAGTAGCCGCGGGCAATGCCGGACTGGTTGGTGGCCACGGCCACCGTCCAGCCCGCCTTGCTCAACTGCGCGATGGCCTCGATCGAGCCGGGAATGGGCACCCACTCCTCCAGCGACTTGATATAGGCGTCCGAGTCGTAGTTGATCACGCCGTCCCGATCAAGAATCAGCAGTTTCAAGGCTTACCCCAGCAGCGAAATGTCGGCCACGCCCAGGAACAGGCCGCGCAGGCGGCTGAGCAGGGCATAACGGTTGGCGCGTACCTTGGCATCCTCGGCGTTGACCATCACCGCCTCGAAGAAGGCGTCGACCGGGTCACGCAGGGCAGCCAGGCGGGCCAGCGACTCGCTGTACTGGCGCGCGGCGGCCATCGGCTGCACGGCCTGGTCGGCCTGCTGGATGGCCGAATACAGCGAGAACTCGTTGGCGTTGTCGAAGTACTTCGGCTCGACCTGCTCGGCGATCGCGCCTTCGGCCTTGCTCAGCAGGTTCGAGACGCGCTTGTTCACCGCCGCCAGGGCCTCGGCTTCCGGCAGCTTGCGGAAGGCCTGCACGGCCTGTACGCGCTGGTCGAAGTCCAGGGCCGAGCCCGGTTTCAGGGCACGTACCGACAGGTAGGTGGCGACGTCGATGCCTTCATCCTCGTAGCGCGCGCGCAGGCGGTCGAAGACGAACTCCAGTACCTGCTCGGACAGGCCCGCGGCCTTGACCTTGCTGCCGTACTGCTTGACCGCGAACTCGACTGCAGTGGTCAGGTCCAGGTCCAGCTGCTTCTCGATCAGGATGCGCAGCACGCCCAGGGCGGCGCGACGCAACGCGTACGGGTCCTTGCTGCCGGTGGGCAGCATGCCGATGCCGAAGATGCCGACCAGGGTGTCGAGCTTGTCGGCGATGGCCACGGCAGCACCGGTCAGGGTCTGCGGCAGCTCGGCGCCAGCACCGCGCGGCATGTACTGCTCGTTCAGCGCCAGGGCGACGTCTTCGGGCTCGCCATCGTTGAGTGCGTAGTAGTAGCCGGCCACACCCTGCATCTCAGGGAACTCGCCGACCATCTCGGTGGCCAGGTCGCACTTGGACAGCAGGCCGGCACGACCGGCGCGCTGGGCGTCGCCGCCGATCAGCGGGGCGATGAACGCAGCCAGCTTGGAAACCCGCTCGGCCTTGTCGTAGACAGTACCCAGCTGGGCCTGGAACACGACGTTCTTCAAGCGCTCGTTGAAGGTTTCCAGCGGTTGCTTCTTGTCTTGCTTGAAGAAGAACTCGGCGTCTGTCAGGCGTGGGCGCACGACCTTCTCGTTGCCCTGCACGATCTGCTTCGGGTCGCGGCTCTCGACGTTGGCCACGGTAATGAAGCGCGGCAGCAGCTTGCCTTCGCTGTCCAGCAGGCAGAAGTATTTCTGGTTGTCCTGCATGGTGGTGATCAGGGCTTCCTGCGGTACCTCCAGGAAACGTTCCTCGAACGAGCACACCAACGGCACCGGCCATTCGACCAGGGCAGTCACTTCATCCAGCAGTGCAGGCGGCACGATGGCCGAGCCTTCCTGTTGCATGGCCAGTTCCGCGGTGCGCTTGGCGATCAGCTCGCGACGCTCGGCGAAGTCAGCCAGGACGTAGGCCTTGCGCAGGTCTTCGACGTAGTTGGCCGGGGTGGTGATGAGCACGTTTTCCGGGTGGTGGAAACGGTGGCCGCGGGATTCGCGACCGGCCTGCTGGGCCAGGATGGTGCAGTCGACGACCTGGTCGCCGAGCAGCATCACCAGCCACTGGGTCGGGCGCACGAACTCTTCACGGCTGGCGCCCCAGTGCATGCGCTTGGGGATCGGCAGGTCGTTGAGCGAGTCTTCGACGATGGTCGGCAGCAGGCTGGCGGTGGCCTTGCCCGGGATGTGCTGGGAGAAGCGCAGCTTGGCGCCGCTCTGGTCGATCTCGGCCAGCTCCACGCCGCACTTCTTGGCGAAGCCCAGGGCGGCCTGGGTCGGGTTGCCTTCGGCGTCGAAGGCCGCCTGGCGGGGTGGGCCGTCGATGTTGATGCTGCGATCGGGCTGCTGCACGTCCAGCTGGCGGATCAGCACGGCCAGGCGGCGGGGAGCGGCATACACCTGCTTGCCGGTGTAGTTCAGGCCAGCGGCCTGCAGGCCTTTCTCGATGCCGGCCAGGAAGGCGTCGCCGAGGCTGGCGAGGGCCTTGGGTGGCAGCTCTTCGGTGCCCAGTTCAACCAGGAAATCTTGAGCACTCATTGTGCAGCCTCCAGCTTAGCCAACACTTCGTCACGCAGTTCAGGGGTAGCCATCGGGAAGCCCAGGCGTGCGCGGGCTTGCAGGTAGCTTTGCGCCACGTCCCGGGCCAGGGTACGCACGCGCAGGATGTAGCGCTGACGCTCGGTCACCGAGATGGCGCGGCGGGCGTCGAGCAGGTTGAAGGTGTGCGATGCCTTCAGGACCATTTCGTAGGTCGGCAGCGGCAGCTCCAGCTTGATCAGGCGGTTGGCTTCGCTTTCGTAGAAATCGAACAGTTCGAACAGCTTCTCGACGTTGGCGTGTTCGAAGTTGTAGGTCGACTGCTCCACTTCGTTCTGGTGGAACACGTCGCCATAGGTGACCTTGCCGAACGGGCCGTCGGCCCAGACCAGGTCATAGACCGAGTCCACGCCTTGGATGTACATGGCCAGGCGCTCGAGGCCATAGGTGATTTCGCCGGTGACCGGGAAGCACTCGATGCCGCCGACCTGCTGGAAGTAGGTGAACTGGGTCACTTCCATGCCATTGAGCCAGATTTCCCAACCCAGGCCCCAGGCGCCGAGGGTCGGCGATTCCCAGTTGTCTTCGACGAAGCGGATGTCATGGACCAGCGGGTCCAGGCCGATCGCCTTCAGCGAGCCGAGGTACAGCTCCTGGAAATTGGCCGGGTTCGGCTTGAGCACCACCTGGAACTGGTAGTAGTGCTGCAGGCGGTTGGGGTTTTCGCCATACCGCCCGTCGGTTGGGCGACGGCTGGGCTGCACATAGGCAGCGTTCCAGGTTTCCGGGCCGACGGCACGCAGGAAAGTGGCGGTGTGGAAAGTGCCGGCGCCTACTTCCATATCGTAGGGCTGAAGCACCACACAACCTTGCTCGGCCCAGTACTGCTGCAGGGCGAGGATCAGGTCTTGGAAGGTACGCACGGCTGGCGTAGGCTGGCTCACGAAATTCACCTGTATCTGGGGATGCGGATGTAAAGAGCGGGAGTATAACCTGATTCGCCTCGCCCTCTACTCATGGAATGGAGCCTTATGCCACGCTGCTTCTGGTGTACCGACGATCCGTTGTACCAGGCCTATCATGACCAGGAGTGGGGAACGCCGCAGCGAGACCCGGCGTTGCTCTTCGAGATGCTTTTGCTCGAAGGGTTCCAGGCCGGGCTCTCATGGATCACCGTATTGAAGAAGCGCGAGCGCTACCGCCAGGTGTTGCACGGCTTCGACCCGGTGCAACTGGCCCAGATGAGCGACGAACGGATCGAGGAGCTGATGCTCGATGCCGGCATCATCCGCAACCGCCTCAAGCTCAAGGCCGCCCGGCGCAATGCCCAGGCCTGGCTGGCTGTGGATAACCCCAGCCAGTGGCTGTGGTCGTTCGTGGGCGGTGAGCCGAAGGTCAACCACTTCACCAGCCGCAGCGAAGTGCCGGCGGTCACCGACGAGGCCAAGGCCATGAGCAAGGCCTTGCAGAAGGCCGGCTTCACCTTCGTGGGCCCCACCATCTGCTACGCCTTCATGCAGGCCACCGGCATGGTCATGGACCACACCACCGACTGCGATCGCTACGCCGCGCTGGTGCGCTGAAGCGTTACAATGCCCGCCTTGCAGAAATAAGGAATCGGCCTGTGGAAAAATTCAAAGGCGCCCTGATGGTCGGGGTGCTGCGACTGTTCGCCAAGCTGCCCTGGGGTGCTGTGCAGCGCGTCGGCGCGGGGATCGGCTGGCTCATGTGGAAGGTCCCCAACGGTTCGCGCAACGTGGTGCGCATCAACCTGGCCAAGTGCTTCCCGGAGATGGACGCTGCCGAGCGTGAAAAGCTCGTGGGCCGTGCGCTGATGGACATCGGCAAGTCCTTCGTGGAAAGCGCCTGCGCCTGGATCTGGCCGCCGCAGCGTTCGCTGGATCTGGTCAAGGAAGTGCATGGTCTGGAGGTGCTGGAACAGGCCCTGGCCTCGGGCAAGGGCGTGGTGGGGATCACCAGCCACCTGGGTAACTGGGAAGTGCTGAACCACTTCTATTGCAGCCAGTGCAAGCCGATCATCTTCTACCGCCCGCCCAAGCTCAAGGCTGTGGATGACCTGCTGCGCGAGCAGCGGGTGCAGATGGGCAACCGCGTGGCGCCTTCGACCAAGGAAGGCATCCTCAGCGTGATCAAGGAAGTGCGTCGTGGCGGCCAGGTGGGGATCCCGGCCGACCCGGAGCCGGCCGAGTCGGCGGGCGTGTTCGTGCCGTTCCTCGGCACCCAGGCGCTGACCAGCAAGTTCGTGCCGAACATGCTTGCCGGCGGCAAGGCTGTCGGCGTGTTCCTGCATGCCCTGCGCCTGCCGGACGGGTCGGGTTTCAAGGTGTTCCTGGAGGCGGCGCCCGAGGAGATGTACAGCGAGGATGTGACCGTGTCGGCGGCGGCCATGAGCAAGGTGGTGGAGCGTTATGTGCGCGAGTACCCGAGCCAGTACATGTGGAGCATGAAGCGCTTCAAGAAGCGCCCTGCGGGCGAAGCGCGCTGGTATTGAGAGTTTGGGGGCGCTGTGCGCCCCTTTCGCGGCACAAGGCCGCTCCTACAGCAAACCGCGGGCCCCTGTAGAGCGGCCTTGTGCCGCGAAAGGGCTGCAACGCAGCCCCGGCAATCTCAGGCCTTGTCCAACTTCTTCAGGAACACGGCCATCTCTTTCTCGGCCTGCTTGTCCCCGTGGGCCTGCGCCGCCACGATCCCCTCCTCCCAGGCCTTGCGCGCCGCCGCCAGGTCACCCTGCAGCTGATAGGCCTTGCCCAGCAGCTTCCACGCCGCGGAATACTTGGGGTCGTGTTCCACACAGCGCGCCAGGTGCACCGCCGCCTCGGCACCGTTGCCTTCGTCGAGCCAGGCCTTGCCCAGGCCGAAGCGCAGCAGGGCGTTATCCACACCCTTGGCCAGCATCTTTTCCAGTGATTCGCGCATGTCGCTTTCTCCTTAGAAGAAGCTCAGGCCCACGTGGAACAGCTTCTCCACGTCACGGATATGCTTTTTATCCACAACGAACAGGATCACATGGTCGCCCGCTTCGATCACCGTGTCGTCGTGGGCGATCAGCACCTCTTCGTCGCGGATGATCGCGCCGATGGTGGTACCTGGTGGCAGGGCGATGTCCTCGATCGCCTTGCCGATCACCTTGCTCGACTTGGCATCACCGTGGGCCACCGCCTCGATCGCTTCGGCCGCGCCACGGCGCAAGGAGTGCACGCTGACGATATCGCCACGGCGCACGTGTGCCAATAGCGTGCCGATGGTGGCCAACTGCGGGCTGATGGCGATGTCGATGTCGCCACCCTGGACCAAGTCCACGTAGGCCGGGTTGTTGATGATGGTCATCACCTTGCGCGCACCCAGGCGCTTGGCCAGCAGCGAGGACATGATGTTGGCCTCGTCGTCGTTGGTCAGGGCCAGGAAGATGTCGGCGTCGGCGATGTTCTCCTCGAGCATCAGGTCCTTGTCCGAGGCGCTGCCCTGCAGCACCACGGTGCTTTCCAGGGTGTCGGAGAGCTGGCGGCAGCGGGCCGGGCTCATCTCGATGATCTTGACCTGGTAGCGGCTCTCGATGGCCTCGGCCAGGCGCTCGCCGATCTGTCCACCACCGGCGATCACCACACGCTTGTTGGTTTCGTCGATGCGCCGTAGCTCACCCATGACCGCACGGATGTCCTTGCGTGCGGCGATGAAGAAGACTTCGTCGTCGGCTTCGATCACCGTGTCGCCACGTGGCGTGATCGGGCGGTCGCGGCGGAAGATCGCCGCCACGCGGGTATCGACGTTGGGCATGTGGGCGCGGATCTGGCGCAACTGCTGGCCCACCAGCGGGCCGCCGTAGTAGGCCTTGACCGCCACCAGCTGTGCCTTGCCTTCGGCGAAGTCGATCACCTGCAGCGAGCCTGGGTGCTCGATCAGGCGCTTGATGTAGTTGGTCACCACCTGCTCGGGGCTGATCAGCACGTCCACCGGGATGTGGTCGTTGTCGAACAGCTCTTCGCGGGTGAGGTAGGCCGATTCACGTACCCGGGCGATCTTGGTCGGGGTATGGAACAGTGAGTAGGCCACCTGGCAGGCGACCATGTTGGTCTCGTCGCTGTTGGTCACCGCCACCAGCATGTCGGCATCGTCGGCACCGGCCTGGCGCAGCACCGTGGGCAGCGAGCCGCGGCCTTGCACGGTGCGGATATCCAGGCGGTCGCCCAGGTCGCGCAGGCGGTCGCCATCGGTGTCGACCACGGTGATGTCGTTGGCTTCGCTGGCGAGGTGTTCCGCCAGCGTGCCGCCTACCTGCCCTGCTCCGAGGATGATGATCTTCATCCGCTCACTCCTAACCTGTTTTTATCCGCGCGAGGCGGCGATCTTGATCAGCTTGGCATAGTAGAAACCGTCGTGGCCGCCTTCCTGAGCCAACAGCTGGCGGCCGTGGGGCTGGCGCAGGCCGGCTTCGGTGGCCAGGTCCAGCTCACGGGCGCCCGGGGTGCGGGCGAGGAAAGCATCGATCACTTCGGTGTTCTCGGTCGGCAGGCTGGAACAGGTGGCGTACAGCAGCATGCCGCCCACTTCCAGCGTCGGCCACAGGGCATCGAGCAGCTCGCCTTGCAGCGTGGCCAGGGCCGGGATGTCCTCGGCCTGGCGGGTCAGCTTGATGTCCGGGTGACGGCGGATCACCCCGGTGGCCGAGCACGGCGCGTCGAGCAGGATGCGCTGGAACGGCTTGCCGTCCCACCAGCTGGCGGTGTCACGGGCATCGCAGGCGATCAGCTTGGCGTTCAGTTGCAGGCGGTCGAGGTTCTCGCGTACCCGCACCAGGCGCTTGGCCTCCAGGTCGATGGCCACCACTTCGCCCAGGTTCGCCTCGGCTTCCAGCAGGTGGCAGGTCTTGCCGCCGGGGGCGCAGCAGGCATCGAGCACGCGTTGGCCGGGCGCTAGCTCCATCAGGTCGGCGGCCAGCTGCGCGGCCTCGTCCTGGACGCTGACCCAGCCTTCGGCGAAGCCTGGCAGACCACGCACGTCGCAGGCGTCAGCCAGCAGGATACCGTCGCGGCTGTACGGGCAGGCGCTGGCTTCAACGCCCGCCTCAGCCAGCAGTGCCAGGTAGGCGTCGCGGCTGTGGTGGCGACGGTTGACCCGCAGGATCATCGGCGGGTGGGCGTTGTTGGCGGCACAGATGGCCTCCCACTGCTCAGGCCAGAAGGCTTTGAGCGACTTCTGCAGCCAGCGCGGGTGGGCGGTGCGCACTACCGGGTCACGTTCGAGGCCCGCGAGTATCTGCTCGCCTTCACGTTGGGCGCGGCGCAGCACGGCATTGAGCAGGCCCTTGGCCCACGGCTTCTTCAGCTTGTCGGCGCAACCAACGGTTTCGCCGATGGCGGCGTGGGCCGGAATACGGGTGTAGAACAGCTGGTACAGGCCGACCAGCAGCAACGCCTGCACGTCTGCGTCGGCTGCCTTGAAGGGCTTTTGCAGCAGCTGGGCGGCCAGCAGCTCCAGACGTGGCTGCCAGCGGGCAGTGCCGAAGGCCAGGTCCTGGACCAGGCCACGGTCGCGTTCCTCGACCTTGTCCAGTTGCGCCGGCAACGAGCTGTTCAGCGAGGCCTTGCCGCTGAGCACGGCGGCCAGGGCGCGGGCGGCGGCCAGGCGTGGGTTCATTGGCCGAGTACCTTGTGGCTTGCGAATTTCTCGCGGCGGCTGTTGAACAGGTCGCTGAAGGCCAGGGCCTTGCCGCCGGGCAATTGCAGACGGGTCAGGCTCAGGGCGCCTTCACCGCATGCGACGACCAGGCCGTCCTTGCTGGCGCTGAGGATTTCGCCGGGCGCGCCCTTGCCTGTGGACAAGTTCGCAGCCAGGACCTTCACACTTTCCCCATCGAGGGTGCTGTGGCACACCGGCCACGGGTTGAAGGCGCGGACCAGGCGTTCCAGCTCGACCGCCGGACGGCTCCAGTCGATGCGGGCTTCATCCTTGTTGAGCTTGTGTGCGTAGGTGGCCAGGGCGTCGTCCTGCACTTCGCCTTGCAGGCTGCCGTCGGCAAGGCCTGCGATGGCCTGCACCACTGCGCCCGGGCCCATCTGGGCGAGGCGGTCGTGCAGGGTGCCACCGGTGTCTTCGGCGTTGATCGGTGTGACCACTTTGAGCAGCATGGGGCCGGTGTCCAGGCCCGCCTCCATGCGCATCACGGTCACGCCGCTTTCGGCGTCGCCCGCTTCGACGGCGCGCTGGATCGGCGCCGCACCGCGCCAACGCGGCAGCAGGGAGGCGTGGCTGTTGATGCAGCCCAGGCGCGGGATATCCAGCACCGCTTGCGGCAGGATCAGGCCATAGGCGACCACCACCATCAAGTCTGGCGCGAGTGCGGCGAGCTCGGCCTGGGCCTCGGCATTGCGCAGGGTCGGCGGCTGGAACACCGGGATATCGTGGGCCACCGCCAATTGCTTGACCGGGCTCGGCATGAGCTTCTGGCCGCGCCCGGCCGGGCGGTCGGGTTGGGTGTAGACGGCCACGATCTCATAGGGGCTGTCGAGCAGGGCTTTGAGGTGTTCGGCGGCAAACTCTGGGGTGCCTGCGAAGACGATGCGCATGGAGTTCTCGCTTGAAAAAGAAAAAGGCTTGCCGGGGCAAGCCTTCTGGAAGGTAGGGATCAGGCTTGCTGGCGGTGCTGCTTTTCCAGCTTCTTCTTGATCCGGTCGCGTTTGAGCTGGGACAGGTAGTCCACGAAGAGCTTGCCGTTGAGGTGGTCGAATTCGTGCTGCACGCATACGGCCAGCAGGCCTTCGCATTCCAGTTCGAACGGCTTGCCGTCGCGGTCCTGGGCCTTGACCCGCACACGCAGCGGGCGATCGACGTTCTCGTAGAAGCCCGGTACCGACAGGCAGCCTTCCTGGTACTGGCCCATGTCGTGGGTCAGTTCCTCGACCGAGGGGTTGATGAAGACGCGCGGCTCGCTGCGGTCTTCGCTCAGGTCCATGACCACGACCTGCTTGTGCACGTTGACCTGGGTGGCGGCCAGGCCGATGCCCGGGGCTTCGTACATGGTTTCAAACATGTCGTCGATCAACTGGCGCAGGGCGTCGTCGAACTCTGTCACCGGTTTGGCGATGGTGCGCAGGCGCGGGTCCGGGAATTCGAGAATGTTCAAGATGGCCATAAGGTCAGGCAGTCACTGTGCGTTCGGTTGAAAACTGAGCACACATAATAAAGGGAATCGGGGGATTCGGCACCTGGCAAAGCTCGGCTAGGGTGTGAAAGGACGGCTGGAACGCCATTTCATGGACAGCTTGTCAAAGTATTATTCACAAAGTTATCCACAGGCTGTGTGCCTGGGATGACCCCTCGTCGATCAAGGATGATCCGCCATGTGCGACCTGTTCCAAGCCCCTTGCTCCCCTGCCGAACTGGAAGCGCGTCTGCGCCTGCATCGGCTTCCCGACATCGGCCCCCGACGATTCCAGACCTTGATCGAAGCCTTCGGCAGTGCGTCTTCGGCCTTGAGCGCACCGGCCAGTGCCTGGCGCGCGCTGGGGCTGCCCGCCAGGTGTGCCGAGGCCCGGCGCAGCCCCGAGGTGCGCGATGGCGCCAGCGCCGCAATCGCCTGGCTAGAGCGGCCAGGCCAGCATTTGCTGATGTGGGACGCACCTGGATACCCCGCCTTGCTTGGCGAAACGGACGATGCCCCGCCGCTGCTTTTCGTGGCCGGAGACCCTGCCGTGCTGGAGCGTCCCCAGCTCGCCGTGGTGGGCAGTAGACGTGCTTCACCGTCGGCGCTGGACACGGCCAGGGCCTTCTCCCGTTGCCTGGCCCAAGCCGGTTTCACCATCACCAGCGGGCTCGCGCTGGGTATAGACGGTGCCGCTCATCGGGCGGCGCTGGAGGCGGGTGGGCACACCATTGGCGTGCTCGGCACGGGCCTGCAGAAACTTTATCCACAGCGTCACCGGGAGTTGGCGAAGGCCATGATCGACCGAGGTAGCGCGGTGGTTTCCGAGTTTCCCCTGGACGCTGCACCACAACCTGCGAACTTCCCCCGGCGCAACCGGATCATCAGCGGCATGTCGCTGGGCGTGCTGGTGGTGGAGGCGAGCCTGGCCAGCGGTTCGTTGATCACAGCCCGGCTGGCGGCCGAGCAAGGCCGCGAGGTGTATGCGGTACCGGGGTCGATCCATCACCCAGGCGCCAAAGGCTGCCACCAGTTGATCCGCGAGGGTGCCTTGCTGGTGGAAAGCCTCGAGCAGATCCTCGAGAGCCTGCGCGGCTGGCAGAATCTGCCACCGGCACCTGTGGAAAACCCCGTCCATCCCCTGCTCGCCTTGCTCCATGCCGCACCCCAGACCAGCGAAGGCCTGGCCAGCAGCAGCGGCCTGCCACTGGCCCAGGTGCTGGCCAGTCTTACGCAACTGGAACTCGAAGGGCGTGTCAGCAACGAAGCCGGGCGTTGGTTTGCCAGGTGCAGCTAAGTACACTGCGCAGCAGGCGTTAATGCGGAGAGATAAAATGGTGAGCAGTTGGCGTGTGCAACAAGCCGCGCGTGAAATTCGGGCGGGTGCAGTCATTGCCTACCCGACGGAAGCGGTCTGGGGCCTGGGCTGCGACCCTTGGAACGAGGACGCGGTGTATCGCCTGCTGGCGCTCAAGTCGCGGCCTGTGGATAAAGGGTTGATCCTGATTGCCGACAATATCCGCCAGTTCGATTTCCTGTTCGAGGACTTCCCCGAGGACTGGATCGACCGCATGGGCAGCACCTGGCCTGGCCCGAACACTTGGCTGGTGCCGCACCAGGACTTGTTGCCTGAGTGGGTGACGGGCCAGCACGATACCGTGGCCTTGCGCGTCAGTGACCATCCATTGGTACGCGAGCTGTGCGCGCTGGTCGGGCCGCTGATCTCCACCTCTGCCAACCCCGGGGGGCGCCCGGCGGCCAAGAGCCGGTTGCGGGTGGAGCAATATTTCCATGGCGAGCTGGACCTGGTGCTCGGTGGGGCATTGGGCGGGCGGAAGAACCCGAGTGTGATTCGCAACCTGATCACCGGAGAAGTGGTTCGGCCGGGTTGACGCGGTAGGCCCGGCGAGGGCTTAAAGCATTCGCTGGAGCTGATTCGCTGCCTGTGAGATCGCGCGCCGCCCGCGCGGCGCATCGCGAGCTGCGCTCCAACCGAAGGCAATTTGAGCTTGTCCAGCACCATAGAGTCTCCCACAGGTACTGTGCAATCCGCAGGATTGGCGCAATCCCTGTGGGAGTGGGCTTGTCCCGCGATGGGCCGGGCAGCGGCCCCCGGGGTTCAGGGCAGTAGAATCGTCGAGCCCACGGTGCGCCGCGCTGACAGCTCCGCCTGGGCCTTGGCCGCTTCGCCCAGCGGATAGCGCTGCTGGATATCCACAACCAGCTTGCCGCTGGCGATCATGCTGAACAGATCGTCGGCCATGGCCTGGGTGTTTTCGGCATTGTTGGCATACGTCCCCAGCGTAGGCCGGGTGACGTACAGCGAACCCTTCTGCGAAAGAATGCCCAGGTTCACCCCGGTCACTGCACCCGACGCATTGCCGAAGCTCACCATCAGCCCCCGTGGACGCAGGCAATCCAGCGAGGTCAGCCAGGTGTCGGCGCCCACGCCGTCATAGACCACTGCGCACTTCTGGCCGTCGGTCAGCTCCAACACGCGCTTGGCTACGTCTTCATGGCTGTAATCGATGGTCGCCCAGGCGCCCAGCGCCTTGGCTCGCTGGGCCTTTTCGGCCGAGCTCACGGTACCGATCAGCCTGGCGCCGAGGGCCTTGGCCCATTGGCAGGCCAGGGAGCCGACGCCACCTGCCGCGGCATGGAACAGGATGAAATCACCGGGTTGCACGGCATAGGTCTGCTTGAGCAGGTACTGGGTGGTCAGGCCCTTGAGCATCACCGCAGCGGCTTGTTCGAAGCTGATCGCCTCCGGCAGCTTGACCAGGTTGGCCTCGGACAGGGTGTGCACGTCGCTGTAGGCGCCCAGTGGGCCGCCGGCATAGGCTACGCGGTCCCCGACCTTGAGCCGGCCGACGCCTTCCCCGACCGCTTCGACCACGCCGGCGCCTTCGGTACCCAGGCCCGAGGGTAGTGAGGGTGGCGGATACAGCCCGCTGCGGTAGTAGGTGTCGATGAAGTTCAGGCCGATCGCGTGGTTGCGCACGCGCACTTGCCCTGGGCCGGGCGGGGCCGGATCGAACTGGACCAGTTGCAGGACTTCCGGGCCGCCGTGCTGGCTGAACTGGATACGCTTGGCCATCTCACACTCCGTTGTCGTCGGGATCGGAAAAGGCCTTCTATCGGACGCCTTTGCTTGATCGCCGTCAACTGCGGCGTGGCGGCTGCCGGTGGTATGCTAGCCGGCGAATTTTCCTCCGTTCCTTCCAGGTGACCCGATGACCAGCCGCACCGAGGCCGTGAAAGCCTACCTGCTCGACCTGCAAGACCGCATCTGCTCTGCCCTCGAAACGGAAGACGGCGGCGCCCGCTTCGTCGAGGACGCGTGGGTGCGCGAAGCCGGTGGCGGTGGCCGCACACGAGTGATCGGTGAAGGCAAGGTGATCGAGAAAGGCGGCGTCAACTTCTCCCACGTATTCGGTGCCGGCCTGCCGCCGTCTGCCAGTGCCCACCGCCCGGAGCTGGCGGGCCGTGGCTTCGAGGCCCTGGGCGTGTCGCTGGTGATTCACCCGCACAACCCGCACGTGCCGACCTCCCATGCCAACGTGCGTTTCTTCATCGCCGAGAAGGAAGGCGAGGAGCCGGTGTGGTGGTTCGGTGGCGGCTTCGACCTGACCCCTTACTACGGCAACGAAGAAGATTGCATCCACTGGCACCGTGTCGCCGAGCAGGCTTGTGCGCCGTTCGGTGCCGACGTCTATCCACGCTACAAGGCCTGGTGCGACCGCTACTTCCACCTCAAGCACCGTGGCGAACCCCGTGGCATCGGCGGGTTGTTCTTCGACGACCTGAACGAGTGGGACTTCGACACCTGCTTCGCCTTCATCCGTGCGATCGGCGATGCCTACATCGAGGCCTACCTGCCCATCGTCCAGCGCCGCAAGGACACGCCGTACACTGCCCAGCAGCGTGAATTCCAGGAGTTCCGCCGCGGGCGCTACGTGGAGTTCAACCTGGTCTACGACCGTGGCACCCTGTTCGGCCTGCAATCGGGCGGCCGCACCGAGTCGATCCTTATGTCGCTGCCACCGCAGGTGCGTTGGGGCTACGATTGGAAGCCCGAGCCGGGCAGCGAGGAAGCGCGCCTGACCGAGTACTTCCTGCAAGACCGCGACTGGCTCGGCCAGTAAGCCCTGTGCCACCCCGAGGAACCCCCATGGACCAGTACGTCGTATTCGGCAACCCCATCGGCCACAGCAAGTCGCCATTGATCCACCGTCTGTTCGCCGACCAGACCGGTCAGGCCTTGGAGTACAGCACTCTGTTGGCGCCGCTGGATGATTTCAGCGATTGCGCCCGTGGGTTCTTCAAGCAAGGCAGCGGTGCCAACGTGACCGTGCCGTTCAAGGAAGAGGCCTACCGCCTGTGCGACAGCCTGACGCCACGGGCCCGGCGTGCCGGCGCGGTCAACACCCTGACCAAGCTCGCCGACGGTACTCTGCAGGGTGACAACACCGACGGCGCTGGCCTGGTGCGCGACTTGACGGTCAACGCCGGGGTCGAGCTGGCCGGCAAGCGTGTCCTCATCCTTGGCGCCGGTGGCGCCGTGCGAGGCGTGTTGGAGCCGATCCTGGCGCACAAGCCGCAATCGCTGGTAATCGCCAATCGCACCGTGGAGAAGGCCGAACAACTGGCGCGTGAATTCGATGAGCTGGGGCCGGTGGTCGCCAGTGGCTTTGCCTGGTTGCAAGAGCCGGTGGATGTGATCATCAACGCCACGTCGGCGAGCCTGGCCGGCGAGTTGCCGCCGATTGCCGAGAGCTTGGTCGAGGCCGGGCGCACCGTGTGCTACGACATGATGTATGGCAAAGAGCCGACACCGTTCTGCCAGTGGGCGAGCAAGCTGGGTGCGGCCAAGGTGCTGGATGGGTTGGGCATGCTGGCCGAACAGGCAGCCGAGGCGTTCTTCATTTGGCGTGGGGTACGGCCTGACACGGCGCCTGTGCTGGATGAACTGCGGCGGCAATTGGCGCGTGGTTGAGTTTGCCATGTCAGGGGTTAAAATGCGGGAAAAAGTATAAGTAGCGTCAGGATTTTTCTATAGCCCGTAGAGAAATATTGGCTATCCATTGGTTTCCTCATACTTGTAAGAGTACTTCGTTATTTTGCGTCATGGTTGACTAGGGGCTCATCTAACTGAGGAGTCCTTTGATATGAATGCAACGCTCAACCAAGCAGTAACCGTCGACTTCGACAACTTCCCCAATACCCACATTTCGGTGGGCGAGGAACTGGACCTGGGTTACTTCATCGTTCGTCATATTTCCAGCAAAACAAACGCGAAAATCGGCGTTGAACGGGCTAACGTGCAAGTTGCCGGGATGGCCGAAGGGCAGGCGCTGATTTTGGCCAAGAGCCAAAGTGGCGATGCGCAAGAAACACATATTGAAATGAAGTACAAAGTTTCTTCCATCCGCTTTGCACTGACTGAACTTCATTTCGAGGCCACGATTGGTTTCTATAATGGCAATGTTTGCCTTGAAACGCGGACACTGGGTTCCGGAACTGGCCGCCGTCGCTGGATCGATTTCGAAGCACCGGTGGGCCAGCGTCTGACGCGTATGGAAATTACGGTCAAGGACCATACCTATATCGACTTCGTCACACTGAATATCCACCACGACAATGCCTGAGCGTTACGAACATTCCTGATTTGCACGGATTGAGGCTATATCAGTAGCCCCCATCGCGGGACAAGCCCGCTCCCACAAGGGCCATTGCTTCACTTGTGGGAGCGGGCTTGTCCCGCGATGGGTTCACTCCTCGAACCGGATCGGACACAAAGCTGCCCCTTCCAGTTTCTGCAGCTCTTCGATCACCTGCGGCCGGGCACGATGCAGGGTCAGGCTTCCCCCATTGCGCTTCAGCCGTCGCGCCTCCCGGTGCAGCATGTCCACCCCGGAATAGTCGATGAAGTTGATTTGCCGCGCATCGACGACCACATTCGGCCCCTGGCAGCGTTGCAGGCGCACCTGCAGGTAATGCGCGGCGCCGAAGAAGATCGAGCCGCCTACCTTCAGTACATCCGTCTCCCCTTCCCGGCTCTGTTGCACCCGCGGCCGCGAGGTGCGTTTCAGGTAGAAGAACAGCGAGGCCAGCACGCCGGCGTAGATTGCTGTCTGCAACTCCAACAGCAGCGTGGCGGCGGCGGTCAGCGCCATGACCAGGAATTCCGAGCGGCTGACCCTGAACAGCGAGCGGATGGCCCGATGGTCCACCAGCCCCCAGCAGATCAGCAGGATGCTGCCGGCCATGGCCGGGATGGGCAGATGGGCGATCAGCCCGGCCCCGGCCACGGCGAACAGTGCCACCCACAGCGCCGAGAACACCCCAGCCAGTGGTGAGCGGGCGCCGGCGTCATAGCTCAGCCCCGAGCGGGTGAAGGAGCCTGAGGACAGGTAGCCGGAGAAAAACGCCCCAACCATGTTCGACAGGCCCTGGGCGCGGATTTCCTGGTCGGCGTCGATCAGTTGTTCGGAGCGTGCCGACAACGAACGGGCGATCGACAGGCTGGTGACCAGCCCCAGCATGCCCACCGCCACGGCACTGGGCAGCAGGCGCAGGATCAATTCGAGGTCCAGCAGCGGCAAGGGGCTCAGCGGCGGCAGCTGGCCGATGAACGCCGGTACCCGCTGTACATGGTCGAAGATGCCGGGCAGCAGCCAGGCGACCAGGCTCACCAGCACCAGGCTGATCAACAGGCTGGGCCAGCGCGGGCGCCAGAGCTTGAGCGCGATCCCGCCCAGCAATGTGGCCAGGCCTAGGGCCAGTGACGGCAAGTCGACCTCGCCGGCGTGCGCGAGCAGGTCCTGCAGGGTGCGCAGCGCCGTGGCCTGGCTCGGCAGGTCCATGCCCAGCAGGTTCGGCAATTGGCCCAGGGCAATGACCACCGCAGCGCCCAGCGTGAAGCCGAGTACCACCGAGTGGGAGACGAAATTGACCAGTGCGCCGAAGCGCAGCAGGCCCAGCAGCAACTGGAACACTCCACCGAGGAAGGTCAGTAGCAGGACCAGGGTGATGTAGTCGTCGCTGCCGGCCAGGGCCAGCGAACTGACGCTGGCGTAGAGCACGATGGAGATGGCGGCGGTCGGGCCACAGATCAGGTGCCAGGAGGAACCCCACAGGCATGCCACCAGTACCGGGACGATGGCGGCGTACAGGCCGTACTCGGCCGGCAGGCCGGCGATCAGGGCGTAGGCGATCGATTGTGGCAAGGCGAGGATCGCGCCGCTCAGGCCGACCAGCAGGTCCTGGCGCAGGCTACGGCCCGATTGGCGGGGGAGCCAGGAGAGGAAGGGCAGCAGGTGGGTCAGGCGGGGCATGGGCGATACAAATTCCTGAAGTGTTCATCAGCCCCTGTGGGAGCGGGTTTACCCGCGAAGCGACCGGCGCGGTGCATGGCACCGGCTTTGCCGGTACTCGCGGGCAGATCCGCTCCCCACAGGGGCATGTGCCGTAAAGAATCAGAGTCTAGCTTTTATGGCCTCCAAGGCATTACCACCCGCCTTGGTGGTCACCCCGGCCAACCAACCGTCCAGCACGTGCGGATGTGCCTTCACCCAGGCCTTGGCCGCTTCGTCGAAGCTGACCTTTCTATCCACCACCTCGGCCATGATGCTGTTCTCCATGTCCAGGCTGAAGCTCAGGTTGCCCAGCAGCTTCGCTGCATTCGGGCAGGTCTGTGGGTAACCGTTGCGCACCAGGGTATACACGTCACCTTTGCTGCCGAACCACTTCTCCCCGCCGGTCAGGTAATGCATTTTCAGCTTCACGTTCATCGGGTGCGGGGTCCAACCGAGGAAGGTGATGAACTGTTGTTTCTGTGTGGCCCGCTGCACCTGGGTGAGCATCGCCTGTTCGCTGGACTCCACCAGCTTCCAGTCACCCAGGCCGAACTCATTCTTGTCGATGATCTCCTTGAGTGACAGGTTGGCCGGCGCGCCTGAGCCGATGCCATAGAGCTTCTGGTCGAACTGGTCGGCATGTTTCTGCAGATCGGCGAAATCCTTTACACCGGCGTTCCAGACGTAGTCAGGCACTGCCAGGGTGAACTCGGTGCCCTGCAGGTTGCGGGCCAGGCGCTGGACATCGCCGCTGGCGACGAACTTGTCATGGAAGCCTTGCTGGGCGGGCATCCAGTTGCCGAGGAAGGCGTCCACCCGGCCATCCTTGAGGCCACCATAGATGATCGGCACGGCCAGGTTGTCGATCTTCACCCGGTAGCCGAGCCCTTCCAGGAGCAGGCGGGCGATGGCGTTGGTAGTGGCGATATCGCTCCAGCCAGGGTCGGCCATCTTCACGGTGGTGCATTGGGCATCGCTGTCGGCGTGGGCCGTGATGGCGGCCAGGCCCAAGGCCAGGGCGATCACGGTTGTGGAGAACTTCTTCATGGCGGCCTCTCTACTCAATCCAGGGGTGCGGGCTGTGGATAACGTGCCTTGCGCTCGAGGTCGTCGAGATCGATGTGGTTGCGCATGTACTGTTGGCTGGCATCCACCCATGGTTGGTGGTCCCAGCTCTTCAGCTTGCCGATGGCCAGTGCCTCGGCCACCAGGCGACGGCGCCGTTGGCTGGCCAGTACTTGCTCGCGCAGGGCGGGAATGTCCCAGCGTTGGCGGGCTTGATCGACAAATGCCTGCAGCAGCGCCTGGTGGTCCGGGCTGCCGGTGAGGTTCTCCCGCTCATGCGGGTCGCGGCTCAGGTCATAGAGTAAACAGGGGTCGTCTTCGCTGTACACAAACTTGTAGGGGCCACGGCGGATCATCATCAACGGGCCGACCGTGCCTTCGGCCATGTACTCCCCGATCACCTCGTCGTGCCCGCCCTGCCCCTGCAGGTGGCCGAGCAGCGAACGGCCATCGAGGTGCAGGTCTTTTTCCACTTCGCCGCCGGCCAGTTCCACCAGGGTCGGCAGCAGGTCGCAGGTGGACACGGCCGCGCTCACCCGTGCCGGGCCGAAGCGCTTGGGCGCGTGGACCAGCAGCGGCACCCGGGCCGACATCTCGAACCAGTGCATCTTGTACCAGAGCCCGCGCTCGCCAAGCATGTCGCCATGGTCGCCCGAGAAGACGATCAGGGTGTCGTCGGCCAGGTCGCATTCCTCGAGGGTCTGCAGCAGCTTGCCGATGTTGTCGTCGATATAGCTGCAGGCGCCGAAGTAGGCACGGCGAGCGTCGCGGATCTTGTGCGCGGGCAGCGGTTTGTCCCATAGGTCGTAGACCTTGAGCAGGCGTTGCGAGTGGGGGTCCTGTTCATCCTGGGCCAGGACCTCGCCCGGCAGGGGAATATCCACGCCTTCGTAGAGATCCCAGTAGGGCTTGGGAATGGTGTAGGGGTCGTGGGGGTGGGTCATGGACACGGTCAGGCAGAATGGCCGGCCATCGCCTTCGCGCACATGGTCGTAGAGGTACTGGCGGGCCTTGAACACCACCTCCTCGTCGAAATCCAGCTGGTTGGTACGCACGCAAGGGCCTGCCTGCAGCACCGACGACATGTTGTGGTACCAGCTGGGGCGCTGGTCGGGTGCGTCCCAGTTCACCGCCCAGCCGTAGTCGGCCGGGTAGATGTCGCTGGTCAGCCGCTCTTCATAGCCATGCAACTGGTCGGGGCCGCAGAAGTGCATCTTGCCCGACAGCGCGGTGCGATAGCCCAGGCGGCGCAGGTAATGGGCGTAGGTCGGCACATCGGCTGGGAAGTCCGCCGCGTTGTCGTAGGCGCCGATGCGGCTGGGCAACTGGCCACTGACCAGGGTGAAGCGCGACGGTGCGCACAGCGGGCTGTTGCAGTAGGCGGCATCGAATACCACCGCCTGTTCGGCCAGGCGGCTCAGGTGCGGCATCCTGATCGGTGATGGGTTGTAGATCGGCAGCAAGGGCGCGGCCATCTGGTCGGCCATGATGAACAGGATGTTGGGTCGCTTCATGGTTGCGTTCCATCGTTGAAGGTTATGGGAACCGCTTGCGAATCAGGATGCGACCGTGGATAACATGGGTAAAGCCCATGGCGGGCAATGAGTGGGATTAGTTGCGCTTATGTTTGAACACCTTGCCGACCTGTCCCTGGACACGCTGCGTGTCTTCGAGGCCGCAGCGCGCCAGCGCAGCTTCACCGCGGCCGCGCTTGAGCTGGGCACCACCCAGCCGGCGGTGAGCCAGCAGGTCAAGCGCCTGGAGGCGCAGTTGGGCACGCGCTTGTTCGACCGGATCTACCGGGGTATCGAGCTGACCGACGCCGGCCAGTTGCTGTTCGAGCAGGTCCATCAAGGCTTGCAGGCCATGGAAGAGGGCATCGGGCAGGCCAGTGGGCGTGCCCAACGCGAGGTGTTGCAGGTGGCCACCGACTTTGCCTTCGCTGCCTTCTGGCTGATGCCGCGCTTGCCTCGGTTCCACCAGGCCTACCCCCAGGTGGACGTGAGCCTGGTGACGGGCGAGCGCAGCCAGGCCATGCTGCGACCGGATATCGACGTGGCGGTGCTGTTTGGCGATGGGCGCTTCCACCAGGGCGAGAGCAGATGGTTGTTCGATGAGGAGGTTTTTCCGGTCTGCAGCCCCAAGCTGATTCATGGCAAACCCACGTCAGCCGTGGCTTTGCAACGATTGCCCCTGCTCCATCTGCGTGGCGAGCAGGCCAGCCGTTGGTTCGATTGGGCGGGGGTGTTCCGTGGCCTGGGCGTGACCAGCCCGCCTCCGCCTGGGCAGTTGCGGTTCGACAACTACACCTTGTTGATCCAGGCGGCGATTGCCGGGCAAGGGGTGGCGATCGGCTGGCGGCATCTGGTGGATGGATTGGTGGACCAGGGATTGCTGTGTCGACCGCTGGAAGGCAGCCTGCGCTCTGAGCGCGGGTATTACGTGGTGTTGCCGCCACGCAAGCGGCGCGGGGCGTTGATCCAGCGGTTCGTGGATTGGCTGGAGGCTGAGCGGGGAGCGTGACTGGGCTGCTGTGCAGCCCATCGCCGGCAAGCCGGCTCCTACCGGTACTGCGCTGTTTTCAGAGACACCGCCATACCTGTGGTCGGGGCAAGCAATTCAAGACAGTTGCCTCCACGTGTCATGTGTACCGCCTTATTGTGGGAGCCGGCTTGCCGGCGATGAGATCAAGGCACGAAGTTAAGGTGTTCCCCCTGGTGCAGGTTCAGCTCCAACGCATCCACCATCCCCGCCGCAACCCGCGCCAATCGTTGCAAAGGCCCGGCCAGCCCGGGCTCCAGGGTTCCGTCGAGGTTGCGAAAGTGCTCGATGCCCAGCGCTGGCACCTCGTCGGGTGCATTCACCAGTGTCCAGCGCAGTGCACTGCGTTGCAGCAGGTCGACGATGTGGTCCATGCATTCACGCGCTTCATCGCTGTGCCTGGCTGGCTCATCCAGTACGTTGAAATCGCCCACCAGCATCAGCCGGCGTATAGTCGTGCGCTGCAGGCCGGCCACCAGGGCCTCGGTCATCTGCCGCTGGGCCGGCAGGTCGCCAGGGGCCAGCGCCGACAGCAGGGCGATCACCGCCGAACCGCCGGCCGTGCTCTGCTCGGCCTGGTAGGTATTTCCCAGCCCACCTATCTTGAAATGCAGGCCCGGGCGTGGGGCATGGCGGTTGAGATCGTCGACCACGGCCGTGACTTCGTGCTGGCGCGACAGCAGCTCCACAGCCAAGGCACTGCCCAGGCTGCTTTCGATCCCGAACAGGACCAGTTTGAACACTGGGGTTTCGGCATTTTTCACCAGATCACTCCCTCTGCTGGCAAGTGATCGTTTGACCCCTTTCAGGAGTAATCGTGCAAAGGATCAAGGGCTACCATGCCCACGTGTACTACGACGCATCGACCATGGCGCAGGCCCGGCAGTTGTGCGAGGAAGCGGCCCGGTTGTTTCCCGTGACCATGGGGCGCATGCACCAGAAGCCGGTCGGACCGCACCCGGACTGGAGCTGCCAGCTGGCCTTCGGGCCGGAAGTGGTGGGGGTGTTGTTGCCGTGGCTGGCGCTGTACCGCAAGGGGTTAGTGGTGTTCCTGCATCCGCTGACGGGGGATGAGCTGGCGGATCACCGGGACCATGCGATCTGGATGGGGGCCGTGCGGCCTTTGGACCTTTCGATCTTTGGGGGATAGTGGGGCCGCTTTGCGGCCCTTTCGCTGCGCAAGGCCGTTCCTACAGGAAGCGGTGATCGCCTGTAGGAGCGGCCTTGTGCCGCGATCGAGGGCGTAGCCCTCGCAATCAGCTGCGCGCCGAACGCACACCTTCGGCCAGCGCCGAGCACAGGCTCAGCACATCGTTCACGGCCTGCCCGGCATCCTTGGCCTGGGCGATCTTGTCCACCAGCGCCGAGCCCACCACCACACCATCGGAGAGCTTGGCGATGGCTGCTGCCTGTTCAGGCGTGCGAATACCGAAGCCCACGCTGATCGGCAGGTCGGTGTGGCGACGCAGGCGGGCGATGGCCTGCTGGACGTGCTCGGTGGTGGCGGAGCCGGCGCCGGTCACACCCGCCACCGAGACGTAGTAGACGAAGCCGGAGCTACGCTCGAGCACGCGCGGCAGGCGGGCGTCGTCGGTGGTCGGGGTGGTCAGGCGGATGAAGTCAATGCCGGCGGCCTGGGCCGGGGTGGCCAGCTCGGCGTCATGCTCCGGCGGCAGGTCGACGATGATCAGGCCATCGACGCCTGCTTCCTTGGCCTGTGCCACGAACTGCTCCACGCCGAAGCGGTGGATCGGGTTGTAGTAGCCCATCAGTACGATCGGCGTGGTCTGGTTATCTACACGGAATTCGCGAACCATCTGCAGGGTCTTGGCCAACGTCTGGCCAGCGTCCAGGGCACGCAGGGTCGCCAGCTGGATGGCCACGCCGTCGGCCATCGGGTCGGTGAATGGCATGCCCAGCTCGATGACGTCGGCACCGGCTGCCGGCAAGCCTTTGAGGATCTGCAACGAGGCGTCATAGCCCGGGTCGCCCGCGGTGATGAAGGTGACCAGTGCCGAGCGGCCTTCGGCCTTCAGTTCGGCGAAACGTTGTTCAAGACGGCTCATGCCTGTTTCTCCTGGGCAGCCATATGGTTCATCACGGTTTGCATGTCCTTGTCGCCACGGCCGGACAGGCACACGACCATCAGGTGGTCCTTGGGCAGGTTCGGTGCGCGCTTGATCGCCTCGGCCAGGGCATGGGAACTCTCCAGTGCCGGGATGATGCCTTCCAGGCGGCAGCTGGTGTGGAACGCTTCGAGGGCTTCGTCGTCGGTGATGCTGACGTACTCGACGCGCTTCACTTCGTGCAGGTAGGCGTGCTCCGGGCCGATGCCCGGGTAGTCCAGGCCTGCCGAGATCGAGTGGGCGTCGGTGATCTGGCCGTCCTCGTCCTGCAGCAGGTAGGTGCGGTTGCCGTGCAGTACGCCCGGCACACCACCGTTGAGGCTGGCGGCGTGTTTGTCGGTGTGCACGCCGTGGCCACCGGCCTCGACGCCGATGATCTTGACGCTCTGGTCATCGAGGAAGTCGTGGAACAGGCCCATGGCATTGGAGCCACCGCCGACGCAGGCAATCAGGCTGTCCGGCAGGCGGCCTTCCTTTTCCTGCAGCTGGGCGCGGGTTTCCTTGCCGATGATCGACTGGAAGTCGCGGACCATCGCCGGATAAGGGTGCGGGCCGGCCACGGTGCCGATCAGGTAGAAGGTGTCTTCGACGTTGGTGACCCAGTCGCGCAGGGCCTCGTTCATGGCGTCCTTGAGGGTGCCGGTGCCGGCGGTGACCGGGATGATCTCGGCGCCCAGCAGCTTCATGCGGAATACGTTGGCCTGCTGGCGCTCGATGTCGGTGGCGCCCATGTAGATCACGCAGGGCAGACCGAAGCGCGCCGCGACGGTGGCGGTGGCCACGCCGTGCATGCCGGCGCCGGTTTCGGCGATCAGGCGTTTCTTGCCCATGCGCTTGGCCAGCAGCACCTGGCCGATGCAGTTGTTCACCTTGTGCGCGCCGGTATGGTTGAGCTCTTCACGCTTGAAGAAGATCTTGGCGCCGCCGCAGTGTTCGGTCAGGCGTTCGGCGAAGTACAGCGGGTTGGGGCGGCCGATGTAGTCGCGTTGGAAGTAGGCCAGCTCTTCGAGGAATTTCGGGTCGGCCTTGGCGGCCTCGTATTCACGGGCCAGGTCCAGGACCAGCGGCATCAGGGTTTCGGCCACGTAGCGGCCGCCGAACGAGCCGAACAGGCCGTTGGCATCAGGGCCGGCGCGGTATTGGGTCTGGGTCATGGGGCGCTCCAAGGCGTGATCTATGGTCGATGGGCTTTACTCTAACCACGACAAGGCCGGCTGAAAACCGATAAGATTGCGACAACTCGTCAGAAAAACTCACACGTCATGCGCCAGGATCTTCCGCCCCTCAACGCTCTGCGTGCCTTCGAGGCCACTGCCCGGCTCAACAGTGTCAGCCAGGCGGCTGAACTTCTGCACGTGACTCACGGGGCCGTGAGCCGGCAGTTGAAGGTGCTCGAAGAGCACCTTGGCGTGGCGCTGTTCGTCAAAGATGGACGCGGCATCAAACTCACAGATGCCGGTGTACGCCTGCGCGAGGCCAGCACCGATGCGTTCGATCGCCTGCGCAGCGTGTGCGCCGAGCTCAGCCGCGATGTCAGCGAGGCGCCCTTCGTCCTGGGGTGTTCCGGCAGCCTGCTGGCGCGCTGGTTCATCCCTCGGCTCGGGCGATTGAAGGCGGACCTGCCGGAGCTGCGCCTGCACCTGTCGGCAGGCGAAGGCGACTTGGACCCGCGCCGTCCGGGGCTGGATGCATTGCTGGTGTACGCCGAGCCGCCGTGGCCTGCGGATATGCAGGTGCATGTGCTGGTCGAAGAACGTATCGGCCCGGTGTTGAGCCCGCACTTTCCGGGGTTCGAACGGCTGCGCGAGGCGCCGGCCAAGGCCCTGCTCGACGAGGCCTTGCTGCATACCACCTCGCGCCCGCAAGCCTGGCCCACCTGGGCCGCGCAGCAGGGGCTCGACCCGGCGGCGTTGGCCTTCGGCCAGGCGTTCGAGCATTTGTATTACTTGTTGGAGGCGGCGGTGGCTGGTCTGGGCGTGGCCATCGCCCCGCAGCCGCTGGTGGCGGACGACCTGCGGGCCGGGCGCCTGAGCGCACCCTGGGGCTTCTCGCCGACGCACGCGGCATTAGCCCTATGGGTGCCCAGGCGCGCCGCGGACGGGCGCGCCGAGCAGTTGGCGCAGTGGCTGCGCAACGAGCTGGAACGACAAACGGTCTAGTGTCCTGTCTCGGAAATGCGTTCTCTTTTGGTGGTGCCCAGGACGTCGCCCAAAGTGAACAGCTTATTTCCGAGACTGGACACTAGTTGCGCTTGCACATCAACCAGGCGGCCAGCAGGCCAAGGGCGCCGATGGCGACGCCGGCGGTGGTCCAGGGGTGTTCCTGGGCATAGTCGCGGGTGGCGATACCGGTCTGGCGGGTGCGGGTCTTCACTTCCTCATAGGCATCGCCGAGCAGCGTGCGCGAATGCTTGAGCGCATTCTCGGCGTTGCTGCGAATCGCCTTCATGGATTTCTGCGACTCTTCCGAAGCATCGTGCTTGAGGTGTTCGAGGGTCTTGAGCAGGCTTTCGATCTCCGCTTCCATGCTTTCCAGCGACGCTTTACGCAGCGAGTTATAGGCCATGATGACTCTCCTTCGCGGTGGTTGGGCTGTAAGGGGTGCGACTGTGCAGCGAAGCGAAAGTGCGATCGAACTTTCCTGCATGGCGATGGTTCGCAGGTAAACCGGGCCTGCGCTGCTAGGCTCAATCTCACACGCCAACCAAGGAGAGCGCTCATGTCCGATCACCACACCTACAAGAAGATCGAGCTGGTCGGTTCCTCGCCCACCAGCATCGAGGACGCGATCAACAATGCCCTGGCCGAAGCCGGCAAGAGCATCAAGCACCTGGAATGGTTCGAGGTGGTCGATACCCGTGGGCATATCCGCGACAACAAGGCGGCGCACTTCCAGGTCACGCTGAAGGTCGGCTTCCGTATCGCCAACAGTTGAAACAAGGCCGGGCTGGCCTGGCCCGGCGAGATGGGGTAAAGGTTTGTGGGTGCCAGTCCTGGATTGGCGCCCTGTACTTTTTTGATCTGAACAAGGAAAGCGATCGATGAAGAAACTGCTGTGGGCGATGGGCCTGGTGGCGCTGGCGGGCAGCGCGCAGGCGGCGGGCAAGCCGTGCGAGGAGCTCAAGGCCGAGATCGATGCCAAGCTCCAGGCCAAGGGCGTTACCGGCTATGTGCTGGAGATCGTCGACAAGGGCGCCGGAGGTGGAAAGGTGATCGGCAGTTGCGAGGGCGGTACCAAGGAGATCGTGTACCGCCGCGAGTGATCGGTGGCGCTTGGGGCCCAATCGCTGGGCAAGCCCGCTTCCTCGAGGATACGACCCCTGGGAGCGGGCTTGCCCCGCGACCGACGGCGCAGCCGTCGTCTACTCGTGTTTCAAGGCCTGCGCCAACAGCTCATACGACCGTACCCGGTCCGCATGTTCGTACAGGTCGCAGGTGAATATCAGTTCATCCGCCCCGGTCTGCTCCAGCAGCACCTCGACCTCGGCCCGTACCTTCTGCGGGCTGCCGATCATCGCCAAGCCCAGGAAGCTGCCCACCGCATCGCGTTCATGGGGCAGCCACAGGCCGTCCATGCTCGGCACCGGTGGGCGCTGCATCAGGCTCTGGCCACGAATCAGTGCCAGGATGCGCTGGTACACCGACGTCGCCAGGTATTCGGCCTTTTCGTCGGTCTCGGCTACGACCATGGGCACGCCGAGCATCACGTAGGGCTTGTCCAGTACCGTGGAAGGCTTGAAGTGGTCGCGGTAGATGCGGATCGCCTCGTGCATATAGCGCGGGGCGAAATGCGAGGCGAAGGCATAGGGCAACCCGCGCATGCCCGCCAGCTGGGCGCTGAACAGGCTGGAGCCGAGCAGCCAGAGCGGCACGTCGGTGTCGTGGCCCGGCACCGCAATGACCTTCTGGTCCGGCGTGCGTGGGCCCAGGTAGCGGGACAGCTCTTCGACGTCGTCCGGGAAGTCGTCGGCGCTGCCGGAGCGTTCGCGACGCAAGGCGCGGGCCGTCATCTGGTCAGAGCCCGGTGCGCGACCCAGGCCCAGGTCGATACGCCCAGGGTAGAGGCTTGCCAGTGTGCCGAACTGCTCGGCGATCACCAGGGGCGCATGGTTGGGCAGCATCACACCGCCGGCGCCGATGCGGATGCGCGAGGTGCCACCTGCCAGGTACCCGATCAGTACGGACGTGGCCGAGCTGGCGATGCCGTCCATGTTGTGGTGCTCGGCCACCCAGAAACGGTTGTAGCCGAACCGCTCGGCATGTCGGGCCAGGTCCAGGGAGTTGCGCAGGGCCTGGGCAGGGCCGCCATCGGCGCGTACCGGTACCAGGTCGAGAGTGGATATCTTCAGGTCACGCAGGTGCGTCATGGGTGCCTCCGCAGAAAGGTTGGCCGTGGGGCCTTGGATTCTCTGTATGGGCACTTTTCGGGGTTTCAATGCTAGGCGTCAGATTCAGCTGAACTTGCTGTAAGCCTGAACCTCAGAACCCATAGGTACCCACCCTACGACAGGAGGCAACATGAAAAAGACAGCATCGGCGATCTGGCAAGGCGGGTTGAAGGATGGCAAGGGATCGCTCTCCACGGAAAGCGGTGCACTCAAGCAGAACCCCTATGGCTTCAACACCCGTTTCGAAGGCTCGCCAGGCACAAATCCGGAAGAGCTGATCGGCGCGGCCCATGCCGGCTGCTTTTCCATGGCACTGTCGATGATGCTCGGCGAGGCGGGCTTCACCCCCGAGCGTATCGACACCATTGCCGAGGTCAGCCTGGACAAGCAGCCGGACGGTTTCGCCATTACGGCCGTGCACCTGACCCTCAAGGCCAAAGTGCCTGGGGCGAGCGATGCGCAGTTCCAGGAAATCGCCAACAAAGCCAAGGCCGGCTGCCCGGTGTCGAAGGTGCTGAACGCGACGATTACCCTGGACGCCACCCTGCTTTCCTAGGCGGCGCAACAGGAGCGGTTTCCTGTAGTCTAATGGGCGTTGGCAGCCCGACTGCCTTTTCAGGAGCCGTTCCATGATCCGCGTTGCAACCGCCGTGCTGGTCTCCTTGCTGGCTACGGCAGCCATGGCCGCGCCCAAGCCGTGCGAGGAACTCAAGGCCGAAATCGAGGCGAAGATCCAGGCTGCGGGGGTCACGTCCTATACCCTGGAGATCGTGCCCAACAGTGAAGTCCGCGATCAGAACATGATCGTCGGCAGCTGCGATGGTGGCACCAAGAAGATCATCTACCAGAAGAACGACCAGTGACCCGAGCCCGTTTTATCGGCGGTAGACCCCGCTCCCATTGGTTCGTGGGAGTGGGTATGGCCATGAAGGCTGCCGCTCACGGAATGCAGAACACCTGGCTCGGCTCGTTCACCACCACCTTGCGGCTGGCATCGAACAGCAATACCTGTGGCTGCATCACCGGTGCCCGCGCCTCCAGGCGATAGCGCTCGCCTGCCTTGAAGTCATCGAAGCGTACGGTGAGGTAGCAAGTGCGCTCGGTAGGGTCGGTGCTGAAGCCGCCCGAATACACTTCGTAGTCGAAGCGTACCACCAGCTCGTGCCGACCTGGGGTGACCTGGAAGTAGCGGCCATCCTCCAGCCGCTGGCCGTCCAGGCGGTCGGCCATGATGGTCCTGCCAGGCGTGATGGTGTAGAGGTCGACCCAGGCCTGCTTGGGATCGACGGGCGGCAAGGGGCTGGCGCAAGCCCCCAGTGCACTGAGGGCGATCAGCATCATGGGCTGGCGCATGGCGAAACTCCCGCTCGCGGTTTACAGGCTTTAAGCATAGCGCCGTCAGGCCCGCGTTGTCGTGAAACTCTTGGGTTTCAGGTGCGCTGGCAACCGGCTGGCATGCCCTGCCCCACCAGCTTCTGCTGCTGGTCATAGAGTTTGACCCAGGGGCGGAAACCGATGCTGCCGGCCTGCAGCTGGTAGCGTTGGCCGGCACTGAAGTCCTTGAACGTCAGGTTCAGCTGGCAGTCGCGCCACAGCGGTTCGTCCACTGGGCCGATATTGCTCGGCGCCACCGCGAACTGGTAGCGCACGGTGAGCTCATGGTTGCCAGGCTGGACTTCGAAATAGCGCTTGTCGGCCCAGTCGCGTTCGTCCACCTGCACGGCATGCAGCGAGGTGTTGTCGTAGGGGGCAAGGTCGATCCAGGCCTGGTTGGGGTCCGGGTCGGGCAGCGTGGAGCAACCGGACAGCAGCACGAGCGTGCCGACGGCAATCAGTGAACGCATGGCGAAACTCCCCCCTGGCGAGATAGTCTTGGACCGCACTGGCCGTGAGCGAGATAGACAGCCCTGATGTTTCGACTTTTTCTTTTGCAGCGCTCAAGCCATGGGCCTCTCGACCGCATTTTCTGGCGTTTGGTTCCCGTGCTGGCGGTCTTCCTGCTGAACGGTTGCTCCAGCATCGGCTACTACGGTCAGTTGGCCGAGGGGCAATGGCAACTGTTGCGGGCGCGACAGCCTGTGGCGCAGTTGCTGGACGACCCTTCCCTAGGCGGTCCATTGCGCCAACGTCTGGAGCATGCCGAACAGGCCCGGCAGTTCGCCAGCGAACGGTTGAAGCTGCCGGACAACCGCAGCTATCGGGTCTATGCCGATCTAGGGCGGCCCTACGTGGTATGGAATGTCTTTGCGACACCTGAGCTCTCGTTGCAGCCGGTCACCCATTGCTTCCCGATCGCCGGTTGCGTGGCCTACCGGGGCTATTACCGGCAAGGCGCCGCCCGCGGCGCGGCAGCGTTGATGCGCCAGGAGGGGATGGACGTGTATGTCGGGGGCGTGGAGGCCTATTCGACTCTGGGCTGGTTCGACGATCCGATCCTTTCCTCGATGGTTGCCTGGGGCGATGAACGCCTGGCCGCGGTGATCTTCCACGAGCTGGCGCACCAGCGCGTCTATGTAAAGGACGACACTGAGTTCAATGAGTCGTTCGCCACCTTCGTGGAACAGGAAGGATCGCGGCAATGGCGCGTGGCGCGCGGGCTTCCAGCGATTCGGGATGACCCGGCGCGCCAGCGCGAGCAGTTCGTTCGGCTGGTGCTGGACAGCCGTTCGCGCTTGCAGGCGATCTATGCCGGACCGTTGAACGAGGCTGGCAAGCGGGCGGCCAAGCAGGCGGAATTCGAGCGCTTGCGGCGTGAGTATCGGCAGTGGCGTGATGGGCCTTGGAAGGGGGATGGGCGTTACGATGCGTGGATGTATGGGCCTATGAACAATGCCAAGCTGCTGCCGTTCGGCTTGTATGACCAATGGGTGCCGGGGTTTGCGGCGTTGTTCGAGGATGTGAACGGCGATTGGGGCGAGTTCTATCAGCGGGTCGAGGCGTTGGGGCGGTTGCCGACTACGGCGCGCAAGGCTGAGTTGGCGCGGTTGGCTGGTCGGGGGTGAAGGGGGCCGCTTTGCGGCCCATCGCCGGCAAGCCGGCTCCCACAGGATTGCGCCGCGCTCAAGACTTGCGAAATCCCTGTGGGAGCCGGCTTGCCGGCGATAGGACCGGGCAAGCAACTCAAGACAGTTGCTCTCGTCTCTGGCATGCCAGCGATGGGTTGCGCAGGAGTCAGGCCTGGAAAAACGCCTGGTGCAACTGCGCCAACGTGTCGAAATGGAATGCCGGCGCCTCGGCCATCAGCTCTTCGCGGCTGCCAAAGCCATAGCCCACCGCCACTGCTTGCAGCCCATTGCTGCGCGCGCCGATCAGGTCATGCTTGCGATCACCGATCATCAGGGTCTGCGCTGGGTCCAGTCCTTCCTCGTCCAGCAGGTGGCGGATCAACTCGACCTTGTTGGTACGGGTGCCATCCAGTTCGCTGCCGTAGATCACCTTGAAATGGTGATCGAACGCGAAGTGCCGGGCGATCTCGCGGGCGAACTCCCAGGGTTTGGAGGTGGCGATGTACAGCGTGCGGCCTTGACCATTCAGAGCCTCGAGCAGCTCCGGCACACCGTCGAACACCAGGTTCTCGTACAGGCCGGTGACCCTGAAGCGTTCGCGGTAGAAGTTCACCGCGTCCCAGGCCTTGGCCTCGTCGAAGTGGTAGAACTGCATGAAGGCCTGCAGCAAGGGTGGGCCGATGAAGTGCTCGAGGCGGGCCAGGTCCGGCTCGTCGATACCCAGTTTGGCCAGGGCGTACTGGATCGAACGGGTGATGCCCAGGCGCGGGTCGGTCAGGGTGCCGTCGAGGTCGAAGAGGATGTTCTGCTGGTGCATGGTGTTCTCGGTATCTATGAGCCGTTGCGCTCCTGCAAGCGCGTGGTGTGGCTATCGGTCGTAGCCTTCGGCCAGGTGCTGGTCCTTGAGCTTGACGTAGTTGGCTGCGCTATAGGGGAAAAACGCACGTTCCTTGTCGGTCAGCGGGCGTGCCTGCTTCACTGGGCTGCCCACGTACAGGTAGCCGCTGTTCAGGCGCTTGCCCGGCGGTACCAGGCTGCCGGCGCCGATGATCACTTCGTCCTCGACCACCGCGCCATCCATGATGATGCTGCCCATGCCGACCAGAATGCGGTTGCCCAGTGTACAGCCGTGCAACATGACTTTGTGACCGATGGTCACGTCGTCGCCGATCAGCAACGGGAAGCCCTCCGGGTTGAACGGCCCGGCATGGGTGATGTGCAGCACGCTGCCATCCTGCACGCTGGTGCGTGCGCCGATGCGGATCCGGTGCATGTCGCCGCGCACCACAGTCAGCGGCCAGACCGAGCTGTCCTCGCCGATCTCGACGTCACCCAGCACCACTGCCGAACGGTCGACGAAAACCCGTGGTCCAACTTTGGGAGTGTGTTGCTGAAAGCTTCGAATGGCCATGATAGCGCCCCTCTTGAATGCCGATAGGCGGGCTGCCTGCTGCGGTCGGCGTCGATTGTAATTAAGATGGTCCCGTGTTTCCTCCTGCCAAGGTATCTAAACCGTGAGTGCGAACAACCCGCTTCTGCAGTCCTACGATCTGCCGCCCTTCTCGGCGATCCGAGCCGAACATGTGCTGCCGGCGATCGAGCAGATCCTGGCCGACAACCGCAAAGCCATTGCAACGATCCTCGAACAGCAAGGCAAGAATCCGACTTGGGCCGGCCTGGTGCTGGCCATGGATGAACTCAACGATCGCCTGGGCGCGGCCTGGAGCCCGGTCAGCCACCTCAATGCGGTGTGCAACAGCAAAGAGCTGCGCGAGGCCTACGAGTCCTGCCTGCCGGCCCTGAGCGCCTATTCCACCGAACTGGGGCAGAACCGCCAGCTGTTCGAAGCCTACCAGGCCCTGGCCAACAGCCCGGAAGCCGCCGGCTTCGACGCGGCCCAGAAGACCATCATCGACCATGCCCTGCGTGACTTCCGCCTGTCGGGTATCGACCTGCCGGCCGAAAAGCAACAACGCTACGCCGAGGTGCAAAGCCGCCTCAGCGAGCTGGGGAGCCGTTTCTCCAACCAGTTGTTGGATGCCACCCAGGCCTGGACCAAGCATGTCAGCGACGAGGCGCAGCTCGACGGCCTGCCCGACTCGGCCAAGGCGCAGATGGCCGTCGCCGCCCAGGCCAAGGGCCTGGATGGCTGGCTGATCACCCTGGAATTCCCCAGCTACTACGCGGTGATGACCTACGCCACCGACCGCGCCCTGCGCGAAGAGCTCTACGCCGCCTACTGCACCCGCGCCTCGGACCAAGGCCCGAATGCCGGCCAGTTCGACAACGGCCCGGTGATGAGCGAGATCCTCGACCTGCGCCAGGAGCTGGCCGAGCTGCTGGGGTACCCGAACTACGCCGAACTGAGCCTGGCTACCAAGATGGCCGAGTCCAGCGACCAGGTGTTGAGCTTCCTGCGTGACCTGGCCAAGCGCAGCAAGCCGTTCGCCGCCCAGGACCTGGAGCAGCTCAAGGCCTATGCCGCAGAACAAGGCTGCCCCCAGTTGTCGAGCTGGGATGCCGGCTTCTACGGCGAGAAACTACGCGAGCAGCGCTACAGCGTGTCGCAAGAGGCCCTGCGGGCCTACTTCCCGATCGACAAGGTGTTGTCGGGGCTGTTCTCCATCGTCCAGCGCCTGTACGGCATCGAGATTGCCGAACTCAAGGGCTTCGACACCTGGCACCCGGACGTGCGCCTGTTCGAGATCAAGGAAAACGGCCAGCACGTGGGCCGCTTCTTCTTCGACCTGTATGCCCGCGCCAACAAGCGCGGCGGTGCGTGGATGGACGGGGCCCGCGATCGTCGGCGCACGGCAGCCGGCGCCCTGCAAAGCCCGGTGGCGAACCTGGTGTGCAACTTCACCCCAGCCGCACCCGGCAAGCCTGCGCTGCTGACCCATGATGAAGTCACCACCCTGTTCCACGAGTTCGGGCACGGCCTGCACCACTTGCTCACCCGCATCGAGCATGCCGGCGTTTCCGGCATCAACGGTGTGGCCTGGGATGCAGTGGAGCTGCCGAGCCAGTTCATGGAGAACTGGTGCTGGGAGCCTGAAGGCCTGGCGTTGATTTCCGGCCACTACGAGACCGGCGAGCCTTTGCCCCAGGACCTGTTGGACAAGATGCTGGCGGCCAAGAACTTCCAGTCGGGCATGATGATGGTGCGCCAGCTGGAGTTCTCGCTGTTCGACTTCGAACTGCATGCCAACCATGGCGACGGCCGCAGCGTGCTGCAGGTACTCGAAGGGGTGCGTGACGAGGTTTCGGTGATGCGCCCGCCGGCCTACAATCGTTTCCCCAACAGCTTCGCCCATATCTTCGCCGGCGGTTATGCGGCGGGCTACTATAGCTACAAGTGGGCCGAAGTACTCTCGGCCGATGCTTTCTCGCGCTTCGAGGAAGAAGGCGTGCTCAACGCCGAGACTGGCCGCGCCTTCCGCGAGGCGATCCTGGCTCGTGGCGGTTCCCGCGAGCCGATGGTGCTGTTCGTCGATTTCCGCGGTCGCGAGCCTTCCATCGATGCATTGCTGCGCCATAGCGGCCTGACCGAGGACGTGGCGGCATGAGCGAGGTACCTGTGACCAAGACCAAGAAGCGCTTCATCGCCGGGGCTGTGTGCCCGGCGTGCAGCGAACCCGACAAGCTGATGATGTGGAACGAGGACGGCGTACCGCACCGCGAGTGCGTGGCCTGCGGCTTCACCGACACCCTGAACGAACAGGGCCTGTCGGTGCCCACCGAGCTGGGCACCCGGGTCAACCACCTGGCGCCCAAGGCGGCACCGGCCAAGGTGCAGACCGTGCAGTTCTTCCCCAATCCGAAGCTGAAGAAACCGGCCGAATAAGGCCATCGCGCCACCCGGTCTGGGCTGCGGTGGCGCGTATCTGCACAGGCAGGTGGTAGTTATGCGGCCACCTGTTCTGGGCTTTGCGTTCCATGCTCGCGTTGACTATCAGCCGAACAGGAACCTCCTATGCAAGCCCGCAACCCCCTGTTGAACGAAAACCGCTCGCCCATCGATTACGACAGCGTGACGCTCGAACATGTGAAGTCGGCGCTCGATACGGTGATTGATGCCTACGAAACCGGTCTGGCGCACGTACTGGATAGCCAACAACAGCAGCCCAGCTGGTATGGATTGGTCTTGGCGATGGACAACGTCATAGCCGATCTGCAGGCGGTCGTCTTTGCCACTTTGCCATTGACCGTAAAAGGCGATGCGTGGAGTGCGGCCTTTGGCGAAGGGTATGGTCAGGCGCAGCGTCTGTTCATCGACAACCGCCGGAACAAGCCGCTGCATGCGCTCTATGAACGCTTGGCCACGGACCAGCCCAGCCTGGATGTCTATGAAAAAGCTACGCTGCGCAGGATCCTTCTGGAGTACCGCCTGGCCGGTGTGCATCTGGATGCGCAGCAAAACGCCACGCTGGCGCAGCTGGAAGATGACATCAACGAACAAGTCGGTGGCTTCTATCAGACGCTCGATGAAACGAGTGAGCGATCGAGCATTCAGATCAAGGACGAGGCGCGCCTGGAGGGGGTGCCCCAGCGACTGCGCAACCTCATGGCCCAGCAAGCCAAGGATGCCGGCCTGAAGGGCTGGAAGATTCTCTGCAATGAACGCAACGCCGATGCCATCCTCGAATTTGCCGATGATCGGAGCCTGCGCGAGGCCGTCTACACGGCCTACCATTCCCGGGGTGTTCATCCGGATGAGCAACAAGACAATGGCAACCGACTGCAACAGCTGGCGCTCTTGCGGGAGCAAAAAGGGCAACTGATCGCGAACACCAGCTACGCGCAACTGATGGTGCAGGGCAAGGCTGCGGGCAGCGTCGAGCCTGTTCGTCAGTTGCTCCAGACACTGGCGCAAAAGCTGCGACCCGCCATGCTCAAGGCCCGCGCCGACGTCCAGCGCCTGGCTGCGGAGCACAATCTGGATGCAGCCCAACCGTGGGACATCAGGTACCTGAGAGCCCGCAATCAGGCCATGAACAGTGAAACGCTGCGCGGCTACTTCACCCTGGACAAGGCGGTGCAAGCTCTGGTCGATCTGGCCGAACGGGTCTTTGACCTGACGCTTGTGCCCTGCTCTTCCTCGGCATGGCATCCCAGCGTGCGCGGTTTCACCGTGCGCCAGGACGGCATGGAAGTCGGCACGCTGTACCTGGATGTCCTCAGGTATCCGGGCAAGCAAGGCAGTGTCCACACCATTGCCATGCGTCATCGGCGTCGGGACGAGGAAGGACGTACACATGGCGCTTCGGTGATGGTGGTCAGCGACGGTGAGCCAGGGATGGGTGATGAACCCTCCCTGCTCGATCATCTGGCCCTGCGCAAGCTGTTCCACGAGTTCGGTCATGGCCTGCACCTGCTGCTGATGCCCGCCACCAACCATGTGCTCTCCGATCCGAACAGAGCAGGTTCCGATGCCCAGGAGTTCTTCGGCAAGTTTCTTGAGCGCTGGCTGTGGAACGCGCATTACCTGGTGGATATCTCCAGCCACTACCTGACCGGTGAACCGCTCACGCTCGAGCAGGCTCGGTCGGTACTGGCCAACCTGCGCGAGGCTCAGCTGGAAAAGTGTGCCTTCGACGTGAGCATGGCGTTGTTCGATCTGGAGCTGCACAGCTCGCCCAGTGATGGCAAGAGCGTGCAGGAGCGACTGTTGGAATGTCGCGAACGCTGCGGATGCTGGCCTCTGGCGAGTTTCGAGAAGCCGGCGCACGCGTTCGACTATCTGGTGGCCGGTTACGAGGCGGGCTATTACAGCTACGTCTGGGGCGAAGCATATGCCATCGATATATTCACCCACTTCGAAAAATGGGGGTTGCTCGACAACAGGGCGGGCAAGCGCTTTCGGGCGGCATTCGCCAATTGGGCCAATGCCAAGACGATACCTGAGGGATGTGAGGATTTTCTGGGGCGCCCCATGCAAATCGAGGCGATGCTGGGCTGGTACGGCCTCGAATGAGGCGCATTGGCTGACGTAAGGCGCTGGAACGAAGGAACCTACAGCTGTACTGTATATAGATACAGTAAATGGAGCCTGCGATGTTTTCTCCAGCGCCGCAAAAGGGTCGGGGCACGACCCATAATCCGCTCAATCGCTTCTCCCCCAGCCATTCGACTGCGGAAGACGATGGTTGGTATCAGGACGTGCCTGTGACCCAAGGCACTGAGATCCGTATCGAGACCGCCAAGACCATCATCACCCGCAACACCTCGCCCGACCTGCCCTTCGACCGCTCGATCAACCCCTACCGGGGTTGCGAGCACGGTTGCATCTACTGCTACGCTCGCCCCAGTCATGCCTACTGGGACCTCTCGCCCGGTCTGGACTTCGAGACCAAGCTGATCGCCAAGACCAACGCCGCCCAGGTGCTCGAGCAACAGCTGCGCAAGCCAGGCTACGTCTGTGCGCCCATCAACCTGGGCTCGAACACCGACCCCTACCAGCCCATCGAACGGGAGCAACAGTTGACCCGGCGCCTGCTGGAAGTCCTGCTGCGCTTTCGCCACCCGGTCACCATCGTCACCAAAGGTTCGCTGGTCCTGCGCGACCTCGATCTGTTGGCCGAAATGGCCAGCCAGCGGCTGGCCCGGGTGATGATCAGCCTGACCACGTTGGACGACGATCTCAAGCGCACCTTGGAGCCGCGGGCCGCATCGCCCAAGGCGCGGTTACGGGCCATTCGGGTGTTGCGCGAGGCAGGCGTACCGGTGGGTGTGTTGTGCTCGCCGATGATTCCGATGATCAACGACAGCGAACTGGAGCATTTGCTTGAGGCAGCCAGCCAAGCCGGTGCGCAGAGTGCGGCCTACATGATGCTGCGCCTGCCGCTGGAGGTCGCGCCGCTGTTCGAACAATGGCTGCACGATCACTACCCGCAACGGGCTGCCCATGTGCTCAGCCTGATCCGTCAGAGCCGAGGGGGTGAGTTGTACGACAGCCGTTTTGGTTCGAGGATGCGCGGCGAAGGGGTCTTCGCCGAGCTCTTGGCGCAGCGGTTCGCCAAGGCCATGCGCCGGTTGGGGTTCGAGGGGCGGGAGGCGCAGGCGCTGGATTGCACCGCATTCTGCCCGCCGGGTGGGCAGATGGCGTTGTTCTGAGTGGTTGGGGCCGCGCTGAACTACATAACAGCCCCGAGAGGTCAAAAAGCCATCCCTAGTCTGGCTCATGGCAACCGATATTTTTCTTCCAGGCTATTGGCGGTTGATGCTTTTTTGCTATTATCGATTTCCCGCCTTTAGAAGCTGGAACGCCCGTTCTAGAGCCTTCAAATTCAGTTTCAGTTAAGTTTTCCACGGTAGCGTGAGCGCACAGAGATTGTGATGAATGGCCTGTGCCCGGCATCTAACGCCCTGCATAACCAGAATCTTTACCCGGTAAACTGGAACTTACCCTACACACCGTCAAGAGGATGAATCATGCCCGTCAAGGACCCATCCAAGGTCGTCCCGGCTGCACCCGCCGAAAGTGCCGATGCTGCCCTGAAGCATATCGTCGACGGCTTCCTGCGGTTTCACCATGACGTCTTCCCCGAGCAGCAGGAGCTGTTCAAGAAGCTCGCCACCGCGCAGACGCCGCGCGCCATGTTCATTACATGCGCCGACTCGCGCATCGTCCCCGAGCTGATCACCCAGAGTTCACCCGGCGACCTGTTCGTGACCCGTAACGTAGGTAACGTCGTACCGCCCTATGGGCAGATGAACGGCGGCGTATCCACGGCCATCGAGTACGCCGTGCTGGCCTTGGGCGTGCATCACATCATTGTCTGCGGCCATTCCGATTGCGGCGCCATGCGAGCAGTGCTCAACCCCAACTCGCTGGAGAAGATGCCCACGGTCAAGGCCTGGCTGCGCCACGCGGAAGTCGCCCGCACCGTGGTCGAGGACAACTGCTCCTGCGGCAGCGAGCACGAGAGCATGCAGGTGCTGACCAAGGAAAACGTCATCGCCCAGTTGCATCACCTGCGCACCCACCCCTCGGTCGCCTCGCGCCTGGCGGCCGGCCAGCTGTTCATTCACGGTTGGGTCTATGACATCGAGACCAGCCAGATCGAAGCCTATGACGCCGCCAGCGACAGCTTCCTGCCGCTGAGCGCCGACCAGCCGATCCCCTGCGCTACACCGAGAGGCCGCTACTAAGCGGCCCACACCTCGCCGTAACGTTTCGCCGACCGGCCGCACCCGCTGAGGGTGGGGCCAGTTGTCGGCTGCCTTGAATTCCCCTGACTGCCTTGCCGGTTTGCCGGCGGTCCGCGCCTGCGCGCGTGTCGGGGTTCCCTGTGCCTGCGGCTGGCGGACTGGCCGCGTATCGAGAAAGGAGCTTCATGGTGAACAAGACACAGATCAAAGCGGCCCTGCCGCGTGAGTTGTTGGCATCGGTAGTGGTCTTTTTGGTGGCCCTGCCCTTGTGCATGGGCATTGCGATCGCTTCAGGCATGCCACCGGCCAAGGGGCTGATCACGGGCATCATCGGTGGCATCGTGGTCGGCTTCCTCGCGGGCTCGCCCTTGCAGGTCAGCGGCCCGGCCGCGGGCCTGGCGGTGCTGGTATTCGAGCTGGTGCGCCAGCATGGCATGGCCATGTTGGGCCCGATCCTCTTGCTCGCTGGCCTGTTGCAGCTATTGGCCGGACGCCTGCGCCTGGGCTGCTGGTTCCGCGTCACTGCCCCTGCCGTGGTGTACGGGATGCTCGCCGGAATCGGCGTGCTGATCGTATTGTCCCAGGTGCATGTGATGTTCGACAGCGCGCCCCAGCCATCTGGGGTGCAGAACCTGCTGGGCTTTCCGGCGACGGTGGCTGCGGCCCTGCCGCTGGAGAATGCGGGTAATGGCTGGCAGGCTGGCGCCCTGGGCCTTGGGACCATCGCCTTGATGTGGAGCTGGGAGCGCTGGCGCCCACAGCGCCTGCGTTTCATTCCCGGGGCCTTGCTGGGAGTGGCGGCGATGACCGCCGTCAGCCTGTGGCTGGCCCTGCCGGTGAACCGTGTGCAGGTGCCGGCGGACCTCTCCGAAGCCATTGACTGGCTGCGCCCGGACGACTTGTTGAAGCTGGCCGACCCTGGCCTCCTGGTCGCCGCCTTCGCCCTGGCCTTCATCGCCAGCGCCGAAACCCTGCTCTCGGCCGCCGCGGTGGACCGCATGCACAGTGGCCAACGCTCGGACTTCGACCGTGAACTGTCGGCCCAGGGGCTAGGCAACATGCTCTGCGGTGTGCTGGGCGCGTTGCCGATGACCGGGGTGATTGTGCGCAGCTCGGCCAACGTCCAGGCCGGTGCCCAGACGCGTTGGTCGGCGATTTTCCATGGCGTGTGGCTGCTGGCTTTCGTGGTGGCGCTCAGCAGCGTGCTGCAGCAGATCCCCGTGGCCAGCCTGGCCGGCGTGCTGGTGTATACCGGCATCAAACTGGTGGATTTCAAGGCGTTCCGAGGGTTGGGCCGGTACGGCCGTATGCCGATGTTCACCTATGCGGCCACGGCGCTGGCGATCATCTTCACCGACCTGCTGACCGGCGTGCTGCTCGGGTTCGCCCTGACCTTGCTGAAACTGGCGCTCAAGGCGGCGCGGCTGAAGATCAACCTGGCTACCCTGGAAGAGCCAGGGCACATGGAGCTGCGGCTCAGTGGCGCCGCGACCTTCCTCAAGGTGCCGGCGTTGACCCAGGTGCTGGAAACCGTGCCGCAAGGGACCACACTGCACGTGCCGTTGGGCAACCTGAGCTATATCGACCACTCCTGCATCGAGCTGCTGGAGGACTGGGGGCGCAGCAATGCAGCCAAGGGTTCTCGCTTGGTGATCGAGCAGCACAGGCTCAAGCGGCGAGTCGAGGGGCGCCTGCGCACGACGGCGGGTATTGGGGCTTGATGCAAGAGGGCCGCTTTGCGGCCCGTTCGCGGGTAAACCCGCTCCCACAGGGTTAACGCTGGCGCTGTGGGAGCGGGTTTACCCGCGAATGCGTCAGGCCGGCTGGCCGAGCTCCACGCCCAGTTGACGGGACAGGCATGGCCAGCGCTTCCAGGCGGCGCCGGTCTCGGGGCTGCAGAGTTTCTCTCGGTAGGCTTCCACCGACTCGACGGCGAAGCTTTCGTCATCGAGCATCTGGTCCACCGAATGGTGCACCACTTCATCGAGCTGGTTGGCAAAGGTTTCGCCGATCAGCTGATGGGCGATCAGGTTGGCCACGGTGGTATCCACCGGGATCAGCGGCTGCTGGAAGTGGCGGATGTACAGGTCGTTGACTTCTTCGACCAGGCGATGGGCCAGGTAGGCTTCGTCCAGCAGGCAATCCAGGCCGACATGGCCTTGCATGACGCTGGGCGGTTGCAGGAAATAGGTTTCGGCGATTTTCAGCACCGGCGTGATCTGTGACTCGATGCCAGCTTCGCGGGCCACGTCATGGGCGGCCTCCAGCAGCTCTGGAACCTGGTCGATGTAGGCGCTGACGAAACGCGCCAAGGTACCCTGGGCATCCTGCTCGGGCAGATGGATCGAAGGATGCAGATGCGGCAGTTGTTGTTCCAGACGCTGTTTCAGTTGGCCAGTCTGGCCCTCGTGTTGATGGGCGTGGGTGATCTGCTCGCGGACAGCAGCGATGTTCATGACAACTCCAGGGACAAGGCGTTACAAACGGAAGACACTAAATTAGCTCGGTTGTGAGAATGCCTAAGACGCATTTGTTATAACCCTGAGGCACGTTTGCCAGTGTGGTTATATCAATGTGCCATCATTTTGCTCCACCCCAATAACCGCAAGGCTTTCAAACGATTGCGTGAATCGATGAAGTTGATTTCATGGTGGTCGTTGCGTGCCGTTGGTCGCTGTCTATACTCCCGGTGAACGTGATTCGTTGATGAGGCCCGACTGCCGTTTGCAGGGGCTCGGTCGTCGAAGCCAGGCAGTCTTGGCCACCCACCCCTCCTTAGCCGTAAGGTCGTCCACGCCTCCGGGACAACAAGAACGATAAGGGGAACCCGCAATGATGCGACATCCACATGTCTGGATGGGCCTCCTGTTGTGGTTGGTGTTTGGCCAGGCGCATGCCGCCTGGACCGTGAACATGGCGCCGGGGGCGACGGACGTTTCCAACGCCGTGTTCGACCTGCACATGACCATCTTCTGGATCTGCGTGGTCATCGGCATCGTCGTGTTCGGTGCGATGTTCTGGTCGATGGTCATCCACCGCCGCTCCACGGGCCAGGAGCCTGCGCATTTCCACGAGCACACCTGGGTGGAAATCCTCTGGACGGTGGTTCCCTTCCTGATTCTCGTGGCCATGGCCATTCCGGCCACCAAGACCCTCATCGACATCTACGATGCCAGCGAGTCGGACATCGATATCCAGGTCACCGGCTACCAGTGGAAGTGGCACTACAAGTACCTGGGCCAGGACGTGGAATTCTTCAGCAACCTGGCCACGCCCGCCGAACAGATCCACAACCAGGCCCCCAAGGACGAGCACTACCTGCTCGAAGTCGACCAACCGCTGGTACTGCCGGTCGGGGCCAAGGTGCGTTTCCTGGTGACGGCCGCCGATGTCATCCACTCTTGGTGGGTGCCGGCCTTCGCGGTCAAGCGTGACGCCATCCCCGGCTTCGTCAACGAGGCCTGGACGCGTATCGAAAAGCCCGGCATCTATCGCGGCCAGTGCACCGAGCTGTGCGGCAAGGACCACGGTTTCATGCCGGTGGTGGTCGAGGTCAAATCCAAGGCCGACTACGACACCTGGCTCGGCGAGCGCAAGGCCGAGGCGGCCAAGCTCAAGGAGCTGACCAGCAAGGAGTGGACCCTTGAAGAGCTGGTCGAACGAGGCGACAAGGTCTACCACACTACCTGCGTGTCCTGTCACCAGGCCGAAGGCCAGGGCCTGCCACCGATGTTCCCGGCGCTCAAGGGCTCGAAGATCGCCACCGGGCCCAAGGAAGACCACCTGAACATTGTTTTCCACGGCAAGCCAGGCACTGCCATGGCCGCGTTCGGCAAGCAGCTGTCGGAAGTCGACATCGCCGCCGTGGTGACCTACGAGCGCAACGCCTGGGGCAACAACAAGGGTGACATGGTCACGCCGAAGGACGTGCTGGCGCTCAAGCAGGCAGAAGGCCAATGAACCGGGCCGAAGGGTATTCCCGCGCCAGCCACCGGATTGCAGGAGACAGGACATGAGTGCAGTGATCGACGACCACGCCCAAGGCCACGACCATGCCCACGGCCCGGCCAAGGGCTTGATGCGCTGGGTGCTGACCACCAACCACAAGGACATCGGCACGATGTACCTGTGGTTCGCCTTCGCCATGTTCCTGCTTGGCGGCTCCTTCGCCATGGTGATCCGTGCCGAGCTGTTCCAGCCCGGACTGCAGATCGTGGAACCGGCGTTCTTCAACCAGATGACCACCATGCACGGCCTGATCATGGTGTTCGGTGCCGTGATGCCAGCCTTCGTCGGCCTCGCCAACTGGATGATCCCGCTGATGATCGGCGCGCCGGACATGGCCCTGCCACGGATGAACAACTTCAGCTTCTGGTTGCTGCCGGCGGCCTTCCTGTTGCTGGTCTCGACCCTGTTCAGCCCCGGCGGCGGGCCGAACTTCGGCTGGACCTTCTACGCCCCGCTGTCGACCACCTATGCTCCGGCCAGCGTGACCTTCTTCATATTCGCCATCCACCTGATGGGCATCAGCTCGATCATGGGCGCCATCAACGTGATCGCCACCGTACTCAACCTGCGCGCACCTGGCATGACCTTGATGAAGATGCCGCTGTTCGTCTGGACCTGGCTGATCACCGCGTTCCTGCTGATCGCGGTGATGCCGGTGCTGGCCGGCGTGGTGACCATGATGCTGATGGACATCCATTTCGGCACCAGCTTCTTTAGTGCGGCTGGGGGCGGCGACCCTGTGCTGTTCCAGCACGTGTTCTGGTTCTTCGGCCACCCCGAGGTGTACATCATGATCCTGCCGGCGTTCGGCGCGGTCAGCTCGATCATCCCGGCGTTCTCGCGCAAGCCGCTGTTCGGCTACACCTCGATGGTCTATGCCACCGGCGCCATTGCCTTCCTGTCGTTCATCGTCTGGGCCCATCACATGTTCGTGGTCGGCATCCCGGTGGTGGGCGAGCTGTTCTTCATGTACGCCACCATGCTGATCGCCGTACCTACAGGGGTGAAGGTGTTCAACTGGGTCAGCACCATGTGGGAGGGCTCGCTGACCTTCGAGGCGCCGATGCTGTTTGCCATCGCCTTCGTCATCCTGTTCACCATCGGTGGGTTCTCCGGTCTGATGCTGGCCATCGCCCCGGCGGACTTCCAATACCACGACACCTATTTCGTGGTCGCCCACTTCCACTACGTACTGGTGCCGGGGGCGATCTTCGGCATCTTCGCCTCGGCCTACTACTGGCTGCCGAAATGGACCGGGCACATGTACGACGAAACCCTGGCCAAGCTGCATTTCTGGCTGTCGTTCATCGGCATGAACCTGGCCTTCTTCCCCATGCACTTCGTGGGGTTGGCCGGCATGCCGAGGCGCATTCCGGACTACAACCTGCAGTTCGCCGACTTCAACATGGTGTCGTCGATCGGTGCCTTCATGTTCGGCGCAACGCAGATCTTCTTCCTGTTCATCGTCATCAAGTGCATCCGCGGTGGCGCGCCGGCACCGGCCAAGCCCTGGGATGGCGCCGACGGGCTGGAGTGGTCGGTGCCTTCGCCGGCGCCCTACCACACCTTCCAGACCCCGCCGGAAGTGAAGTAGGGCCGGGGTTATGAACGGCCTCTCGCTCAAGCGCCTGGTCACGCGCCTGCTGATGCTGACGGTGGTGATGTTCGCCTTCGGCTTCGCCCTGGTGCCGATCTACGACGTGATGTGCAAGGCGTTCGGCATCAACGGCAAGACCGGCGGGCAATACGAGGGCAGCCAGGTCAGCGACCCGACGCGCACGGTGCGGGTGCAGTTCATGTCGACCAATGCCAGCGACATGGTCTGGGAGTTCCACGCCACGGCCGACCAGCTGGAGGTCAACCCTGGGGCGGTCAACCAGATGGTCTTCGTGGCTCGCAACCCGACCGACAAGCCCATGAGCGCCCAGGCGATCCCCAGTATCACGCCAGCCGAGGCTGCGGCGTACTTCCACAAGACCGAGTGCTTCTGCTTCACCCAGCAGGTGCTGCAGCCAGGCGAACGCATCGAGATGCCGGTGCGGTTCATCGTCGACCGCGACCTGCCGGCCAGTGTGAAGCACCTGACACTGGCCTACACCTTGTTCGACATCACCGCTCGCCACCCGCCGGTCGCCCATGTCGCGGCCCAGGACGACCAGGGCGCCCGTTAAGGGAAGGAGAACAGCAATGGCAAGTCACGAGCACTACTACGTCCCGGCGCAGAGCAAGTGGCCGATCATCGCGACGATCGGCATGTTCATCACGGTGTTTGGCCTGGGTACCTGGTTCAACGACCTCAAGGCCGGCCACCCCGAGTCCCATGGGCCGCTGATCTTTTTCATCGGCGCGCTGTTCTTGGCCTACATGCTGTTCGGCTGGTTCGGTGCGGTGGTCAAGGAGAGCCGTGCCGGGCTGTATAGCGCACAGATGGACCGCTCGTTCCGCTGGGGTATGAGCTGGTTCATCTTCTCCGAGGTGATGTTCTTCCTGGCGTTCTTCGGCGCGCTGTTCTACGTGCGGGTGCTGGCCGGGCCTTGGCTGGGTGGCGAGGGGCACAAGGGCATCGCCCATATGCTCTGGCCGACGTTCGAGTTCGCCTGGCCGTTGCTGCACACACCGGACCCGAAGCTGTTCCCGCCACCGAAAGAGATCATCGACCCGTGGCACCTGCCGCTGATCAACACCATCCTGCTGGTGAGCTCCAGCGTGACGGTGACCATCGCCCACCATGCGTTGCGCAACAACCATCGCGGCACGCTGAAGCTGTGGCTGGGGCTGACTATCCTGCTGGGCCTTTCGTTCCTTGCGTTGCAGGCCTACGAGTATCACGAGGCCTACACCGAGCTGGGGCTGACGCTGGGCTCAGGGATCTACGGCGCGACTTTCTTCATGCTCACGGGATTCCACGGTGCCCACGTGACCTTGGGCACGCTGATCCTGATCGTGATGTTCTGCCGCGTGCTGCGCGGGCATTTCGACCCGGACAAGCACTTCGGTTTCGAAGCGGCGAGCTGGTATTGGCACTTCGTGGATGTGGTGTGGGTGGGGCTATTTATCTTCGTGTATGTGCTTTAGGCCTGTGCCGGCGATAGGGCCGCAGCTGGGCCACATGGTCAGAAGGGGGCGTGGGAGACCAGCTGGCCGCTGATCAGGCCCCAGGCCACCAGGGCGATGGTCAAGGTGGCCAGGGTGACACGCACGGTGAGGGCCTTGAGCAAGCGGGTCGACTGGTCGTCGTCCTTGACCAGGAACACCAGGCCGCTGAACAGGCTGGCGATGGTGGCCAACAGCATCAGGACAATCGCGGCCTTGAGCATGGCGAAACTCCGGGGGGATGCAGTGATGAACATCAGTATAGCGATCGGCCTGGCGAGGCCGCAGTGAGGCCGTTTCGCCCAGGCGTGGTACCAACTCTGGTGGTGCTCGCACTACTGCCAGGGCTGATCGCGCTCGGCTGTTGGCAACTGGGGCGTGCCGACGAGAAGCGGGCTCTGCTGGCCATCCATGCCGAGCGCCGTGTCGAAGCGCCACTGGCCAGCGGTCAGCTGGCGCAGGTACCTGACCCAGCCTACCGTCGCGTGCACCTGTACGGACGCTTCGACGGCGAGCACAGCCTGCTGTTGGATAATCGTATGCGCGATGGCCGGGCTGGCGTCGAGCTGCTGCAACCCTTCCATGACCAGGCGTCCGGGCTGTGGCTGCTGGTCAATCGCGGTTGGTTGCCCTGGCCGGACCGCCGCGAGCCCGTGCAATTCGACACACCCGCCCAGGCCCTGGCCCTAGACGCCGCGGTCTATGTCGCTCCCGGCGCCACCTTCCAACTGCACCCCGACCCGGTGGGCGGCCAATGGCCGCACCTGCTGACCGCCATCGACCCGGCCCGGCTGTGGCAACAACTGGGGCGTGAAGGTTTCGCCCATGAACTGCGTCTGGAGCCAGGCCCCGCCAGCTATCGACTGGACTGGCCGGTGGTCGCCATGGGCCCGGAAAAGCACCTGGGCTACGCCGTGCAGTGGTTTGCCCTGGCCACGGCACTGGTGCTGCTCTTCCTCTATTTCGGCTGGCATGACAAGAAAAAGGAGAACGACCATGGGCGCCGCAACGAGTCCACTGGACATGCCTGAACGCGGCAAACCCCGTGCGCGCGGGCGTTTGCAACTGATCCTGATCCTGCTGGTGGTGCTGGGGCCGATGATCCTCGCCACCAGCATGTACAAGCTCAAGTTCTGGGTGCCGGACGGCCGCAGCTATCACGGCCAGATGATCGGCAACGGCCAGGGCCGCAGCGATATCGGCATCGACGCCCAGGAGACGCGCTGGCAACTGCTGGTCAGTGCGCCGTCGGCCTGTGCTGCGGATTGCCAGCAGCTGGTGTACCTGGCGCGGCAGATCCAGATCGGCCTGGGCCGGGATGCCGCCCGTGCCAGCCATGCACTGGCCACGGCGCAACCGTTGGCAGCCGACTACCAAGCCTTGCTCGGCCGTGAGTACCCGCAGTTGCAGCGCTATTCGCTGGATACCCAGCGCTACGGCCAGAACGTCAGTACGCCCGGCCCGCAGCTGTGGATCGTCGACCCCCATGGCAACCTGGTGCTGCGCTACGACTCCAAGGTCAACGGCAAGCATGTGCTCGACGACCTGCGGCACCTGCTCAAGCTGTCCAACATCGGCTAGGAGGCCCCCATGGCCAGACCCGGATACCGCCTCGCTGTGTTCGCCACCCTGCTGGCACTGCTGGTCGTCCTGCTCGGTGCCTATACTCGCCTCACCCACGCCGGCCTCGGCTGCCCGGACTGGCCGGGTTGCTACGGTTTCATCGGCGTGCCCAAGACCGAAGCGCAGCTTGCCCATGCCGAGCTGCGCTTCCCGGACCATCCGGTTGAGCAGGACAAGGGCTGGGCAGAGATGGTCCATCGCTATTTCGCCGGCACCCTGGCGACAGTGATCGCCCTGCTGGCGTTCCAGGCCGTGCGCCGCCATGCCCGCGATGGCCAGCCCTATCGCCTGCCGCTGCTGTTGCTCGGTGTGGTGCTCGCCCAGGCGGCGTTCGGAATGTGGACGGTCACGCTCAAGCTCTGGCCCCAGGTGGTCACGGCCCATCTGCTGGGGGGCTTTACCACGCTGAGTTTGTTGTTCTTGTTGTCGCTGCGCCTGTCTCGGGCCTTTGCGCCATTGCCCAAGCTGCCCCTGAGCCTGCGTCGGATCGCGGCGCTGGCCTTGCTGGTGGTGATCGGGCAGATCGCCCTGGGGGGTTGGGTCAGCGCCAACTACGCGGCGGTGGCCTGCATCGACCTGCCGACCTGCCATGGCCAGTGGTGGCCAGCGGCGGATTTCAGCAACGGTTTCCACCTGACCCAGCACGTAGGGCCCAACTACCTGGGCGGGCAACTGGACAGCGATGCGCGCACGGCCATCCACATCAGCCACCGCCTCGGTGCCCTGATGGTGGTCGCGGTACTGCTGATGCTCAGCTGGAAACTGCATCGCAATGGCCTTACCGCGCTGGCGCGCCTGGTGTTGCTGGCGCTGGCTGTGCAGGTGGGCCTGGGCATCAGCAACGTACTGCTGCACCTGCCCCTGGGCGTTGCGGTGGCACACAACGCCGGTGGCGCCCTGCTGCTGCTGTGCATGGTGTTGGTCAACTACCGCATCCGTGTGGTCGACAAGGTCCGCGTGGGCCACGGCTGGCGCCTGACACCGGTGGCTGGCGTGGCGATCACTCCACAGATGAGGCATGAGTCGTGGCGACGCTTCTAGATCAAGGCCGGCGACAGGCCAGCTGGCGCGACTACCTGGAGCTGACCAAGCCGAAGGTGGTGGTGCTGATGCTGATCACATCCCTGGTGGGCATGTTCCTCGCCACCCGCGCCGGCGTGCCCTGGACCGTTCTGGTGTTCGGCAACCTCGGCATCGCGCTGTGCGCAGGTGGAGCCGCGGCGGTCAACCATGTGCTGGACCGGCGCATCGATGCATTGATGGCGCGTACCCACAAACGCCCGCTGGCCGAGGGCCGGGTCGCACCAGTGCCGGCGCTGGCGTTCGCCCTGGCCCTGGCGTTGCTGGGCATGGCAGTGCTGCTGGTGTTCACCAATGCCCTGACCGCCTGGCTGACGCTGGGCTCTCTGCTGGGTTATGCGGTGATCTACACGGGCTTTCTCAAGCGGGCCACGCCCCAGAACATCGTGATCGGCGGCCTGGCGGGCGCGATGCCGCCCTTGCTCGGTTGGGTGGCGGTGAGCGGGCATGTCAGCGCCGAGCCGCTGCTGCTGGTGCTGATCATTTTCGCCTGGACACCCCCCCATTTCTGGGCCTTGGCCATCCACCGCAAGGAAGAATACGCCAAGGCGGATATCCCCATGTTGCCGGTGACCCATGGCGAGCGCTATACCAAGCTGCACATCCTGCTCTATGCCTTCGTGCTGCTGGCGGTGAGCCTGCTGCCGTTCGTCATCCACATGAGCGGCCTGCTGTACCTGGCCTGTGCCCTGGCGCTTGGCCTGCGCTTTGTCCGTTGGGCCTGGGTGTTGTACCGTGGCACCCAGCCGCACGCCGCGATCGGCACCTTCAAGTACTCCATCGTGTACCTGTTCCTGCTGTTCATCGCGCTGCTCCTGGACCACTATCTGTTGCCGAGCCTATGACCCGAACCCAGAAAACCGTCTTCATCCTCGTTGCCGTGGTCGCCCTGATCCTCGGGCTGACCGTCAACAAGGTACTCAATGATCGCGGCCAGGCGAACCCGGCCGAGCTGATCGATGCTGGCATCATTCTCCTGCCGCAGAGCCGTACCGTGCCGGACGTGAAAATGACCGACCAGGATGGCCAGCCGGTGGCGCTGGACGCGCTCAAGGGCAAATGGTCGCTACTGTTCTTCGGCTACACCTACTGCCCGGACATCTGCCCGACCACCCTGGCCCAGCTGCGTCAAGTGAAGAGCGAGCTGCCTAAGGAGACGGTCGACCGTCTGCGGGTGGTGCTGGTGAGCGTTGACCCGAACCGGGACACGCCGAACCAGCTCAAGCAGTACCTGGGATATTTCGACAAGGATTTCGTCGGGGTGACGGGGTCGATCGAGGATACCCAGGCGCTGGCCAATGCCTTGAGCATTCCGTTCATCCCGGCCGATACCAGCAAGCCTGGGTACACCGTGGATCACAGCGGCAACCTGGCGATCGTCGGGCCGGACGGGCGCCAGCGTGGCTTCATTCGCGCGCCGGTTAACAATCAGAAACTGGTGGCGCAACTGCCAGGGCTGGTCAAGCGCGATTGAGTCCAAACACATCGCGGGGCAGCGCCGAACCTGTGGGAGAGGGCTTGCCCCACGATGGGGCCGCGCAAGGCGGCCCCTCTGGATATCGGCTCAGAACGCCGGAATCACCGCACCTTTGTACTTCTCGGTGATGAACTGCTTCACCTCTGGCGAATGCAGGGCATCGGCCAGTTTCTTCATGGCGGCGGAGTCCTTGTTGTCCGGGCGGGCCACTAAGATGTTCACGTACGGCGAGTCGCTGCCTTCAATGACCAGGGCGTCTTTTTCCGGGTTCAGCTTGGCTTCCAGCGCATAGTTGGTGTTGATCAGTGCCAGGTCGACCTGGGTCAGTACACGCGGGATGGTGGCCGCTTCCAGCTCGCGGAACTTCAGATTCTTGTCGTTGCTGGTGATGTCTTTAACGGTCGACAGGATGTTCTTGTTGTCCTTGAGTTTGATCACGCCGGCCTTGTCCAGCAGCAACAGGGCACGGCCGCCGTTGGTGGCGTCGTTGGGGATGACCACGGTGGCGCCGGACGGCAGCTCGTCGAGCTTCTTGATCTTGCTGGAGTAGGCGCCCAGCGGCTCCAGGTGCACGCCGGCGACGCTTACCAGCTCGGTGCCCTTGGCCTTGTTGAATTCGTCCAGGTACGGCTGGTGCTGGAAGAAGTTGGCATCCAGGCGCTTTTCCGCAACCTGTACGTTGGGCTGGATGTAGTCGGTGAATTCCTTGACCTTCAGCTCCACGCCTTCCTTGGCCAGTTGCGGCTTCACGAAGTTGAGGATCTCGGCGTGGGGTACCGGGGTGGCCGCGACGGTCAGGGATTCGGCGTTGGCCGAGAAGGCCGCGACAGCGGCGACAACAGCAAGCAGTTTCTTCATTGATCACTCCTTGTGAGGGCCGCGACGGCCCCCGAACGGGTCGGCCAGGCCGACCCCATTGGGGTTACTTACGGGAAAAATGCACCACCAGTTTGTCGCCGACACTCTGCAGGACTTGAACCAGGATCAGCAGCAGCACCACGGTGACCACCATCACATCGGTCTGGAAACGCTGGTAGCCGAAGCGGATGGCCAGGTCGCCCAGGCCGCCAGCACCGACCACACCGGCCATGGCGGTGTAGGACACCAGGGTGATGGCGGTGACGGTGATGGCCGCAAAGATGCCCGGGCGGGCCTCTGGCAGCAGGGCACTCATGATGATCTGGCGAGTGGTGGCGCCCATCGACTGGGTGGCTTCGATGATGCCACGGTCCACTTCACGCAGGGCCGTTTCCACCAGCCGCGCGAAGAATGGCGTGGCGCCCACCACCAAGGGTGGGATGGCGCCGGCGACACCGAGCGAGGTGCCGGTGATCAGCACGGTGATCGGGATCATGACGATCAGCAGGATGATGAACGGCAGCGAGCGCAGGATGTTCACCACCAGCGACAACAGCGCGTACACGCCCTTCTGTTCGAACATCTGCCGCGGGCCGCAGAGGAACAGCAGCACGCCCAGGGGCAGGCCCAGCAGCACGGTGAAGAACAGCGAGCCGAACAGCATGATCATGGTGTCGATTGTGGCCAGCCAGATTTCGGCCCAGTCGACGTTGGCGAAGAAATTCAGGGCGTCCATCAACGCAGTACCTCCATATGAACATCAGCTGCCTTGAAGCGCGCGAACGCCGCTTCCATGTCGCCGCCGGTGACGGCGAGCGTGAGCTGCCCATAGGGGACGTCCTTGATGCGGTCGATACGCCCGGCCAGGATGCTGTAGTCCACGCCGGTCTCGCGGGCCACGGTGCCCAGCAGTGGTGCGTAGGTGGCGTCGCCCTGGAAGGTCAGGCGCACGATGCGGCCCGGTACATGGGCGAAGTCGTCGCGCTGCTCGCTCTCGTCGACCTGCTCGTCTTCCTGGACGAAACGCTTGGTGGTCGGGTGCTGTGGGTGCAGGAACACATCCGCCACCGGGCCCAGCTCGACGATCTGCCCGGCATCCATCACCGCCACGCGGTCGCAGACCCGGCGGATCACGTCCATCTCATGGGTGATCAGCACGATGGTCAGCTTCAGCTCGCGGTTGATCTCGGCCAGCAACTGCAGGACCTGCCCGGTCGTCTGCGGGTCGAGCGCGCTGGTGGCCTCGTCGCACAGCAGGATCTTGGGGTTGGTGGACAGCGCACGGGCGATGCCGACGCGTTGCTTCTGGCCGCCGGAGAGCTGGGCCGGGTACTTCTTGGCGTGGTCCGAAAGGCCCACGCGGGCCAGCAGTTCGACCACGCGCTTGTCGATCTCGGCGCGCGACAACTCGCCAGCCAGGGTCAACGGCAGGGCCACATTGTCGGCCACGGTCTTGGAGGCCAGCAGGTTGAAGTGCTGGAAGATCATCCCGACCTGCTGGCGGAAGCGGCGCAACTGGTTGGCATCGAAGGCGGTGACATCCTCGCCGTCGACGATGATCTTGCCGCCGGTGGGCGCTTCCAGGCGGTTGATCAGGCGCAGCAAGGTGCTCTTGCCGGCGCCGGAGTGCCCGATCAGGCCGAACACCTGGCCATTTTCGATGGCCAGGCTGGTCGGATTGAGGGCGGGAATATCCCTACCGCCGACGCGGTAGGTCTTGTGGACATTTTGAAACTCGATCACTGAGCGAACCTTGTGGGGCGCATGGAATTTGGGTCAGCGGTAAGCCGGGCCGCGCATTTTAGCCTGTTCCCATAGTTGTTCTTAGCATTTATTTCGACTTCAACCAATCCGTTGGGCATAACGCGACAACCGGTAATCCGATTGAACGCTCGCGAACGGCTGCCAGTCACTACTTGAACGAGCCCGAACGGGCCGCCTGTAGACAGCTGAGGAGAGCCGACCATGTCCAGCAAGACCCCGGATTCGCCCAAGGAAAGCCAACTCGCGGGCACCCACACCCCCGATCGCGCCAACACCAACGCCAAGCTGCAAAGCCTGGAGGATGTACGCCGCGACGCCACCGGCCAGGCCTTGCGCACCAACCAGGGGGTGAAGATCGCCGATAACCAGAACACCCTGAAAGCTGGCGCGCGTGGGCCTTCGCTGCTCGAAGACTTCATCATGCGCGAGAAGATCACCCACTTCGACCATGAGCGCATACCCGAACGCATCGTCCATGCCCGCGGGACCGGCGCCCATGGCTACTTCCAGAGCTATGGCTGCCATGCGCAGCTGACCAAGGCCGGGTTCCTGCAGGACCCGGAAAAGATCACCCCGGTATTCGTGCGCTTCTCCACGGTACAAGGGCCGCGCGGCTCAGGCGATACGGTGCGCGACGTACGTGGCTTCGCGGTGAAGTTCTATACCGACGAAGGCAATTTCGACCTGGTGGGCAACAATATGCCGGTGTTCTTCATTCAGGACGCGATCAAGTTTCCTGATTTCGTCCACGCGGTGAAGCCCGAGCCGCACAATGAGGTCCCCACCGGCGCCTCGGCCCACGACACGTTCTGGGACTTCGTCTCGCTGGTGCCGGAATCGGCGCACATGGTGATGTGGGCGATGTCCGACCGCGCCATCCCGCGCAGCCTGCGAATGATGGAGGGCTTCGGCGTGCACACCTTCCGCCTGGTCAATGCCCAGGGCGAGGCGACTTTCGTCAAGTTCCATTGGAAACCGCGCCAGGGCGTGCATTCGGTGCTCTGGGACGAAGCCCAGAAGCTCGGTGGCAAAGACCCCGACTTCCATCGTCGTGACCTGTGGGAAGCCATCGAGACCGGCGACTATCCCGAATGGGAGCTGGGTGTACAGATCGTCGCCGAGGCGGATGAGCACGCATTCGATTTCGACCTGCTCGACCCGACCAAGATCATCCCCGAGGAGCTGGTGCCGGTGACGCCGCTGGGCAAGATGGTGCTCAACCGCAACCCGGACAACTTCTTCGCCGAAGTCGAACAGGTTGCGTTCTGCCCGGGCCACATCGTGCCGGGCATCGACTTCACCAACGACCCGCTGCTGCAGGGTCGGTTGTTCTCCTACACCGACACCCAGCTCAGCCGCCTCGGTGGGCCGAACTTCCACGAAATCCCGATCAACCGACCGATCGTGCCCAACCATAATGGCCAGCGCGACGCCATGCACCGCATGACCATCGACAAAGGCCGAACCTCCTACGAGCCCAACTCCATCGATGGCGGCTGGCCCAAGGAAACGCCGCCGGCCGCACAGGATGGTGGTTTCGAGAGCTACCAGGAACGTATCGATGCGCACAAGATCCGCCAGCGCAGCGACTCGTTCAGCGATCATTTCTCCCAGGCGCGGCTGTTCTTCCAGAGCATGAGCCCTACCGAGCAGCAGCACATCATCAAGGCCTACAGCTTCGAACTGGGCAAGGTGGAGCGTGAGGCCATCCGGGCTCGGGAAGTCAACGAAATCCTGGCCAATATCGACCTGAAGCTCGCCGCTGCGGTGGCCGCCAACCTGGGCCTGCCCGCGCCCACGGCCGGTACCGTGCAGGTCAAGGGGGCGACGCCGGCACAGTCTCCGGCCTTGAGTCAAATGAACCACCCTGGCCGTGTCGGCATCAAGGGGCGCAAGGTCGCCTTGCTGGTGGCCGATGGTGTCGATGGTGCGGATGTCGATCGGCTGGTCAAGGCGTTCGAGGCCAAGAGTGCGCGCATCCTGGTATTGGGGCCGACCTCGGCGCCGGTCACCACCGCCCAGGGCCAGACGTTGCCGGTGGATGCCTCAATGGAAGGCATGCCGTCGGTAATGGTAGATGGCCTGTGGGTGCCGGCTGGCAAGGCGGCGCTGGAGACGTTGGGCAAGAGCGGCCTGGCCAAGCACTACCTGCTCGAAGCCTACAAGCACCTCAAGCCGATGGGGCTGGCGAGTGACGGCAAGGCGTTGCTGGATACGCTGGGGCTCAAGGAGGATACGGGCCTGCTGCTGGGCAATGACCAGGCGGCGGTGGATGGCTTCGTGAAGGCGCTGGAGCAGCACCGGGTATGGGCACGCGAGGCGATGGCCGAGGCGATTCCGGCGTGAAGGCCGGGGCAGGGCGCTTTCCGTAGGCAAGCACCCTGCCCCTGTGGGAGCATTTGTCTTGAGATTATGCCTGGGGCCGCTACCCGCCCCTTTCGCGACACAAGGCCCCTGCCACAGAACCTCCGCAAAATCAGATGGTGTAAAACACCCCTGACTCGTCAGGACCGATGCGGAACCAGCACCACCTGGGCCGGCAGCGCACGCTGGATCTCATGCCGCTGCTTGAGCTCGAACCCGCTGTCGAGCTTGTGCACGCGCTTGTGCAGCAAGGTCTTGAGCCATGGCGCGTCGTCTTTGCGTGGGACCTGGAACACCACCTCGCACTGGTAGTTCACCACGTCGGCGGCGATGTCATCCAGCTGGCGGCGCATGGCGCGAATATCGGTGGTCTTCAGAGCCACCACGGTGCTGGGGGCGCTCGGGTCGAGCACGCGGGCCTTGGGCTTGGCCTCGGCCGCCTTCAGCGCAGCTTCTGCTTTCTCCAGCTCGGCCCTGCGTGCCTGGGCCACGGCATCGCCACCGGTGACCGCCGGTGCCTGAGGCATCAGCGCGCGCGCGCGGGCCAGTGCGACGGCGGCGGCATTGACATCACCTTTTTGCAATACGATCTGGCTGCGCTGCAGGTAGGCCTCGGCCAGTTGGCGCTGGTAGGGCTCCAGGCGCGCATCACCGGGCGACTGGGCCTGCAGGGCTGACAGCTGGTCTTCGGCGGTGGCCAACTCGTTGCTGGCGATACTCTGTTGCAATGCCTGCCAGGCATCGACCTGGGCCGGTGCGGCCGGTCCGGTCGGGGTACTGGAACAGGCCGCCAGGAACAGGGAAAACGCGACAACAAGCAGAAAACGGGAGGCGAACGGCTTCATTCCTGCGACTCTCTATTTGCGCAAAAAGCGAGCAAGTCTACACCCAGGTGCGCACGCTCGAAAATAAGTCTTACAGACCCTTTACCCACGAAAAGGTTGCAGATGTACCTGCATGACCACCCTGAATTTTTCAGCGTTTGGGCAACGCCAGGCTCAGCAAGAATAGCACTGCGGCGCAGACCACGATCGATGGACCGGCCGGGGTGTCCTTGAACCAGGACATGGCCAGGCCGCCGCAGACTGCGACGACGCCCAGCAGGCTGGCACCCAGGGCCATCTGTTCGGGCGAGCGGGCGTGACGTTGTGCCGCGGCCGCAGGAATGATCAGCAGCGAGGTGATCAGCAGCACGCCAACGATCTTCATGGCCACGGCGATCACCACGGCGATCAGCAGCATCAGCGCCAGGCGCAGGCCGGTTACCGGCAGCCCCTCGACCATCGCCAGCTCCTCATGCACGGTCACTGCCAGCAACGGCCGCCACAAGGCGGCGAGCAGCAGCAGGACCAAGGCGCTGCCGCCCAGGATCCAGGCCAGGTCGGTGGGGCTGATGGCCAGGAGGTCGCCAAACAGGTAGGCCATCAGGTCGATGCGTACATCGCGCATGAAGCTCAGGGCCACCAGGCCCAGTGACAGGGTACTGGGTGCGAGGATGCCAAGCAGGGTGTCGGAGGCCAGGGGCTGACGTTGCTGCAGGGTGACCAAAAGGATGGCCAGCAGCAGGCAGCCGACGGTGACCGCCAGCGCCGGGCTGATGTCCAGCGCCAGGCCCAGGGCCACGCCGAGCAACGCGGCGTGGGACAGGGTATCGCCGAAATAGGCCATGCGCCGCCACACCACGAACGAACCCAGGGGGCCAGCCACCAGCGCCAGGGCCAGGCCCGCAAGCAAGGCGTAGAGAAGAAAATCAGCCATGCTTGCAGTGCTCTCCGTGAACATGGGTGCCGGGGGCTATCACCGAGCCGTGCAAGTCGTGGCGGTGATCGTGATGATGGTGGTAGACGGCCAGGCTCGGGGCGTTCTGGCCGAACAGCTCGACGAAGGCCGGATCGCCGCTGACCTGCTCCGGGTGGCCCGAACAGCACACATGGCGGTTCAGGCAGACCACCTGGTCTGTGGTGCTCATCACCAGATGCAGGTCGTGGGATACCATCAGGACGCCACAGCCATGGCGGTCGCGCAGACGGGTGATCAGGCTGTACAGTTCGGCCTGGCCGGCCACGTCGACGCCCTGCACGGGTTCGTCGAGCACCAGCAGCTCCGGTTCACGCAGCAATGCACGGGCCAGCAGCACGCGTTGCATCTCGCCGCCGGAGATGGTCTGGATGGGGCTGTCGATGACCTGCTCGGCGCCCACTTCCTGCAACGCGGCCAGCGCTGCGGCGCGGTCGACACCCGGCACCAGGCGCAGGAAACGCAGCACGGACAGCGGCAGGGTGGCATCCACCTGGATTTTCTGCGGCATGTAGCCGATGCGCAACCGGGGCTTGCGCCAGACCTTGCCACGGTGCGGCTTGAGCAGGCCGAGCACGGCGCGCACCAACGTGGTCTTGCCGGCGCCGTTGGGGCCGATCAGGGTCACGATCTGGCGCGGGGCTACCGACAGGTCGATGCTATCGAGCACCGCCTCGCCGGCGAAGGTGACCCCGACCTGCTCGAGGCGGATCAGCGCGTCGCTCATGCTTGCCCCTGGCAGTTGCCACACAGGCCGACCACCTCGACGGTTTGCGTCTCGACGGTGAAGCCCACGCCCTTGGCGCTGCTGACGATGGCGTCGCTGATGCTCTCCTGCTCCAGCTCGATGGCGACGTGGCAGTGGCGGCAGATCAGGAACTGCCCCTGATGCGCGTGCTCGGGGTGACTGCAGCCGATGAAGGCATTGAGCGAGGCGATGCGGTGTACCAGGCCATTCTCCAACAGGAAGTCCAGGGCGCGGTACACGGTTGGCGGTGCGGCGCGGCGGCCGTCCTGCTCGCTCAATACCGCGAGGATGTCGTAGGCGCCCAGCGGTTTGTGGCTCTGCCAGACCAACTCCAGCACACGCCGGCGCAAGGCGGTCAGGCGCAGCCCCTGGCGGTTGCACAGGGTATCGGCTTCGGCCAGCGCACTGTGGACGCAGTGGGAGTGATCGTGTGGACGGTTGGCCAGCGGCGTGATGGACATGGGCAGCGACGGTTCTGGATGGAGACGTTATTATGTTACTCCTTTCTGGCTCGCCGAGTATTCATCGTGTCCCGATTGCTAGCTCTTTTTGTCGCTTTCATCGCCTTCTCGGCCCATGCCGAGGTGCGCGTGCTGACCAGTATCAAACCCTTGCAGCAGATTGCCGCGGCGGTCCAGGACGGGGTGGGCAGCCCGGAAGTATTGCTCCCGCCTGGCGCTTCGCCGCATCACTACGCCTTGCGCCCTTCCGATGTGCGGCGTGTCGCCGAGGCCGACCTGCTGTACTGGATCGGCCCGGACATGGAAAGCTTCCTGCCTCGCGTGCTCAAGGGGCGCAGCAAAGCAAACGTGGCGGTGCAGTCGCTCGAAGGCATGCATTTGCGTCACTTCGGCGAAGGTGGCGAAGCCCATGAGGAAGACCACGACGACCATGACCATGATCATCGCCCGGGCAGCCTCGATGCACACCTGTGGTTGGCGTCGGCCAATGCACGGGTGATCGCGGCGAAGATGGCCAGCGATATGGCTGCCGCCGACCCGGCCAATGCCGCCCGCTACCAGGCCAACCTCAAGGCCTTCGTCGCGCGCCTGGACGCCCTCGACCAGCGCCTGCAGGCCCGCGTCGCCGGCATCAAGGGCAAGCCCTACTTCGTGTTCCACGAGGCGTTCGACTACTTCGAGGCGGCCTATGGCCTGGCCCATGCCGGGGTGTTCAGCGTGGCCTCGGAAGTGCAGCCGGGCGCACAGCATGTCGCGGCCATGCGCAAACGCCTGCAGGAAGTGGGCAAGACCTGTGTGTTCAGCGAGCCACCGCTGCGTCCGCGCCTGGCCGAGACCCTGACGGCCGGCCTGCCGGTGCGGTTGGCCGAGCTCGACGCCCTGGGCGGGAACGACCCTGTGGATGCCAAGGGGTATGAGCGGTTGCTGGAGAAGCTGGGCAATGACCTGGCGGGGTGCCTGGAACAGCTGTAAATCGATGGAGACCTTTTCGCGGGGAAACCCGTTCCCACAGGGATAGCGCACATTTCGAGGCTGGCGCTGTGGGAGCGGGTTCACCCGCGAAGAAGCAGACGAGGTCAGAGGGCGAACGGCAGGCTCAGCGCCACCTGCTGGCGCTGCGCCAGACGCACCTCGAACTCGCTCGGGTCATGGATCATCACGTCCATCCCGGCGAACGCCTGGGCCGCGATCAGCCGCGACAGCCAGAAGCGCACGCAGCCTACGCGCAGCATGACCGGCCATAGCTCGGCCTCGGCAGCGGTGAACGGGCGCAGCGCTGCATAGGCCGCCAGCAGTGCCTGGGCGCGGGGCACGTCGATGCCGCCGGCTTCGTCCAGGCACCAGTCGTTCACGGTGATGGCGATGTCATACAGCATCGGGCCTGAGCAGGCGTTGTAGAAATCGATCAGGCCTGTCAGGTGCGTGCCTTCGAACATCACGTTGTCGCGGAACAGGTCGGCATGCAGGTTGGCCCGTGGCAAGGCCAGGATCTGCGCCTTGTGCGCAGTGATCTCATCCAGTGCCGGCGTCAACAGCGCGGCCTGCGCCTGGCTCAGGCCCGGCAGCAGCTGCGCACCGGAGGCGAGCATCCAGTCCAGGCCGCGGTCGGTGCGGCGTTCGATGATGCGCTCGCGGGTAGCCAGGTGAATGTGCGCCAGCAGCTCACCCACCTGGGCGCAGTGCTGATTGTTCGGCGCCTTGATGTGCTTGCCCGACAGCCGCGGCTGCAGCAGCGCAGGCTTGCCGCACAGCTCGCGCAGGCCTTGGCCGTTGCGGTCGCGCACGGCGTAGGGCACCGGCATGTTGGCATCGTGCAGCACGTCGAGCAGCTCGATGAAGAACGGCATGTCTTCGGCCGGCCCGCGCTCGATCAGTGTGAGGACGAACTCCCCTTGCTCCAGGCTGATGAAGAAATTGCTGTTCTCGGTACCGGCGGCGATGCCCTGGAAGTCGAGCAGGCGGCCCAGCTCGTATGGCGCCAGAAAGGTTTCCAGCTCAGGCCGGGTCACGGGGGTGAAGACTGACATGATGAAAAGAAGCCCATGCGGGCACTCCCACCCGGAAGTGCCTGGTTGATAAGAACGGTACGCCTCAGATTACCACTCGAAGATCTTCCAGGACGGAATCAGCATGTCCGGCTGGTCGGAACGAATGAAATTACCTTCGGAGCCATCGGCGCGTACCAGGAAATAAGGCTTGCCGTGCTTGGGCGTCACCTTGATCGCATACAGGAAGCCGTTCTGCCGGTACTCCTGGATGGTTTTGTCGCCTTCCGTGCGAATGGTCACATCGGGATCAGCCGATGGGGCGTCTTCCGCCGCCAGGGTGACGACCGGCATGGTGGCCAACAGACCGAGCAGTAACAGGCGATTGAGTGTACGCATGATAACCTTGTCCCTTTGTCGTCAATTGTTCCCGCTATTCTAGCGCCGGACCTGCCGAAAAGGTTGATTCTCCTCATGAGCCAAGCGCCCCTCGTCCTGGTGGACGGTTCCTCCTACCTCTACCGCGCCTTTCATGCGCTGCCGCCGCTGACCACGTCCAAGGGCATGCCCACCGGTGCGGTCAAGGGCGTGCTGAACATGCTCAAGAGCCTGCGCAAGCAGTATCCGGACAGCCTGTTCGCGGTGGTCTTCGACGCCAAGGGCGGCACCTTCCGCGATGCCATGTTCGCCGAATACAAGGCCAACCGCCCCAGCATGCCTGACGACCTGCGGGTGCAGATCGAGCCGCTGCATGCCAGCGTCAAGGCGCTGGGCTACCCACTGCTGTGCGTCGAAGGGGTCGAGGCCGACGATGTCATCGGTACCCTGGCGCGCAGCAGCGCGGCCCTGGGCCGGCCAGTGGTCATCTCCACCGGCGACAAGGACATGGCACAGCTGGTGGACGGGCACATTACCCTGGTCAACACCATGACCGGTAGCGTCCTGGACGTGGCTGGCGTGCACGAGAAATTTGGTGTCGGCCCGGAACACATCATCGACTTCCTGGCCCTGATGGGCGACAAGGTCGACAACATTCCCGGCGTGCCTGGCGTTGGCGAGAAGACCGCAGTCGGCCTGCTGACCGGTATCGGCGGCGGCCTGAGCGAGCTGTACGCCAACCTGGACAAGGTACCGGCCCTGCCGATCCGCGGCGCCAAGGGCCTGCCGGCCAAGCTCGAGGAGCACCGTGACGCAGCGTTCCTGTCCTATGAGCTGGCGACCATCAAGGTCGATGTGCCGTTGGATATCGAGGTCGAGGCGCTGGTGTGCGGCGAGCCCGACCGTGAAGCCCTGCTGGCGCTGTACACCGAGATGGAGTTCAAAAGCTGGATCGCCGAGGTGCAGCGCGACGCCGCCCAGGCGGGCGAGGCCATTGCCCCGCTGGAAGCGCCGCAGGCCAAGGCCGAACCCAAGTACGAGACGATCCTCGACCAGGCGCGCTTCGAGGTCTGGCTGGCCAAGCTGCGCCAGGCACCGTTGTTCGCCTTCGACACCGAGACCACCAGCCTGGACGCCCAGCAGGCGAAGCTCGTGGGCCTATCGTTCGCGGTCGAACCCCACGAAGCCGCCTACGTGCCGCTGGCCCATGACTACGAAGGCGCGCCTGCCCAGCTGGACCGTGACAGTGTGCTGCTGGCACTCAAGCCGCTGCTGGAAGACCCTGCCAAAGGCAAGATCGGCCAGAACGCCAAGTACGACATCAACATCCTGGCCAATTGCGCCATCGGTGGCGACCCGACCCAGGGTATCCAGATGCGGGGCGTGGCCTACGACACCATGCTCGAGTCCTACGTGCTCGACTCCACCGCCACCCGCCACGACATGGACAGCCTGGCGCTCAAGTACTTGGATCACAGCACCATCGCCTTCGAGGACATCGCCGGCAAGGGTGCCAAGCAGCTGACCTTCAACCAGATCCCATTGGACAAGGCCGGCCCCTACGCTGCCGAGGACGCCGACATCACCCTGCGCCTGCACCATGCCCTGCAGGCACGCCTGGCCAAGACGCCCAGCGTGCAGCCGGTGCTGATGGACATCGAGATGCCGTTGGTACCGGTGCTGGCCAAGATCGAGCGCCAAGGCGCACTGGTCGATGCTGCGTTGCTCAAGGTGCAGAGCACCGAGCTGGGCGTGAAGATGGCAGAGCTCGAGCGCACGGCCTTCGCCCTGGCGGGCGAGGAATTCAACCTGGGCTCGCCGAAGCAGCTCGGGGTGATCCTTTACGACAAGCTGGGCATGCCGGTGCTGAGCAAGACCGCCAAGGGCCAGCCCTCCACCGCCGAGGCCGTGCTCGCGGAGCTCGCCGAGCAGGACTACCCGCTGCCGACGGTTTTGATGGAGTACCGCTCCCTGAGCAAGCTCAAGAGCACCTACACCGACAAGCTGCCGGAGCAGATCAACCCGCGCACCGGGCGTATCCACACTTCCTACCAGCAGGCCGTGGCTGCCACCGGGCGTTTATCTTCCAGCGACCCGAATCTGCAGAACATCCCGGTGCGTACGGCCGAGGGACGGCGCATCCGCCAGGCATTCGTCGCCAGCCCCGGCTACAAGTTGCTGGCCGCCGACTATTCACAGATCGAGCTGCGCATCATGGCCCACCTGGCCAAGGACGAAGGTTTGCTGCACGCCTTCCGCAACGACCTGGACGTGCACCGCGCCACCGCCGCCGAAGTTTTTGGCGTGCCGCTGGAGCAGGTGACCACCGACCAGCGCCGCAGCGCCAAGGCGATCAACTTCGGGCTCATCTATGGCATGAGCGCCTTCGGCCTGGCCAAGCAGATCGGCGTGGACCGCAAGCAGTCCCAGGACTATATCGATCGGTACTTCGCTCGCTACCCAGGCGTGCTGGCCTACATGGAACGTACCCGTGCCCAGGCCGCCGAGCAGGGCTTCGTCGAAACCCTCTTTGGCCGGCGCCTGTACCTGCCGGACATCAACGCGAAGAACCCGGCACTGCGCAAGGGCGCCGAGCGCACGGCGATCAACGCGCCGATGCAGGGCACCGCAGCGGACATCATCAAGCGCGCCATGGTGGCAGTGGACAACTGGCTGACCGACAGCGGCCTGGACGCGCGAGTGATCCTGCAGGTGCACGACGAACTGGTGCTGGAAGTGCGTGAGGACCTGGTCGAGCAGGTGAAGGAACAGATCCGCCCGTATATGAGCAACGCCGCGCAACTGGATGTTCCGCTGCTGGTGGAAGTAGGTGTTGGTTCGAATTGGGACGAAGCTCACTGAATCGGAGCCTGAAGGCAGGGTAGGATCTGCGACGTGGTGTCGTGGATCCGCTAAGGCTCAGTGCCAGGGGTTCTCAAGTTTCATGAAACTATCGCAAATAGTTTCCAAGGCTTTGGAACTAAACCGGTGAACCGGGACTCAGAGTAACTGAATGGCTGGTGAAGCCTTTCGATGCTCCTATGTTGTGTTAAGTGTTGGCAGATACCCGGACCCCGCCCTAGCGGTCCGGACTTGAACCCCGAACTTCTCCCTCCCCATACGAAGTCCGGGGTTTTTTTTGCCCGGAATTTGACTTATGGCTTGTAGAGAACCCTGTAGGAGCGGGCTTACCCGCGAATGCGATGTCGGATGCACCGCCGCATTCGCGGGTAAACCCGCTCCTACAAGTTACGAGCAAACCTTCAAATGACTGGCTTGTCTTCCAGCTCCATCCACTCGGCCAGCACGCCGTAGGCTTCTTCCAGGCCCATGCGCTTGGGGGCCGAGAACAGCTGGATGGTCACCCCGTCGCCCCAGCCCTTGCGGATTTCCGATTGCACCTTGAGCAGCGTGTTCTTGGCCGCGCCGAAGGTGAGTTTGTCGGCCTTGGTCAGCAGGATGTGCATGGGCATGGCGCTGGCCTTGGACCAATCGAGCATCATCTTGTCGAAATCGGTCATCGGGTGACGCACGTCCATCAACAGGATCACCCCGCGCAGACACTCGCGGCTGCCCAGGTAGGCCTCCAGGTGATGCTGCCAGTGCTGCTTGAGCGGAATCGGCACTTTTGCATATCCGTAGCCCGGCAGGTCGACCAAACGCCGTTCATCGTCCAGACTGAAGAAATTCAACAACTGAGTGCGACCCGGGGTCTTGGAGGTACGCGCCAGGCTGGCATGGGTCAGGGTGTTGAGGGCGCTGGATTTGCCGGCGTTGGAACGGCCGGCGAAAGCCACCTCGTAACCCTGGTCTTGAGGGCATTGTTCGACCTTGGCGGCGCTGAGGGCGAATTTGGCTTTCTGGCAGAGGCCGAGGATGGGGTTTTTGACTTGCATGGGATATCCGATGTGGGTGTTGCCAAGGCCCGCCATTCAGGCACTGGGCGCGGCAAGCGGTGTCGTTTCCGTTTGGATGGCGGAAGTATATAATGCCCCAGTTTTTGTGTGCGCATTATCCCGGCGTAGGGTGATGTGCATGGGGTGTCGAACAATAGCTCGCGCATCAGAACGCAGCGCGGCCCCCAACCCTGAAAGGTCGTTGCGCATGGCGAAATGGCTGCTTGCTGTCGGTTTGTTCCTGCCGATTTTCAGCGCTCAGGCTACACAGGATCCCGAGGCGTTGTACAACCGCACCTGTGCGGCCTGTCACGCCGGCCAGTTGCCCCAGGCCCCTAAACAGGGAGACCGGGCAGCATGGGAACCCAGGCTGGCGCAAGGCATGGAGACACTGGTGGCACATGTTACCCAGGGTTTCAAGGCTATGCCGCCGCGTGGATTGTGCATGGATTGCAGTAACGAGGACTACCGCAACCTCATCCTCTGGATGAGCGGCAGCCCCGATACATAACATTTCACCCCTAGCCGTGTTGGATTAGCTGATGAACAAACTATTCGTGAGTCTGCTGTTGACCATGGGTGTCGCAGGTGCGGCCAATGCTGCGCAACCCATCAAAGGCGATGCTGCTGCCGGCCAGGCCAAGACAGCTGTCTGTGGAGCCTGCCACAACCCCGATGGCAACAGCTTGGCGCCGAACTTCCCCAAACTCGCCGGCCAAGGCCAGCGCTACCTCGAAAAACAACTGCACGACATCAAGTCCGGCAAGCGCACCGTGCTGGAAATGACCGGCATGCTGGCCAACTTCAGCGACCAGGACCTGGCCGATATCGCTGCCTATTTCTCCAGCCAGAAAGGCAGCGTCGGCGCAGCCGATCCGAAACTGGTCGAGCGTGGCCGGGCGCTGTTCAACGGCGGAGACCTGGAGAAAGGCATGCCGGCCTGCACGGGCTGCCACTCGCCGAACGGCGCTGGCATCGCCCTGGCCGGTTTCCCGCACCTGGGCGGCCAGCATGCTCAGTACGTGGCCAAGCAGCTCACCGACTTCCGTGAAGGCAACCGCACCAACGACGGCGATGCCATGACCATGCGTTCGATCGCCAGCAAGCTGAGCAACAAGGACATCGAGGCCTTGGCCAGCTATATCCAGGGGCTGCACTGAGGCCTGTGGGGTCCTATCGCCGGCAAGCCGGCTCCTGCAAGGCTGGCGTTGTACCTGTGGGAGCGGCTTTACCCGCGAACCGGCCCATGCATTAACATTCGGTTAATGCTGTGCGGCAAAGATGAAAGGGCGGCTCGGGCCGTCCTTTTTTCCGTCCGTAGCCGTACACTAGAGAACTCGAGCCCTTCCCGGCCGGTCACAGTACCGGTCGCGTCGAGGCGACCAATGACTGCTCAGGAGTAAAGCATGCGTAAACTGATTCTCAGCGCTGCGCTGGTCGCCGCCAGCGTATTCGGAATGACCGCCGTCCAGGCTGCGGAGCCTGTCGAGGGCCAGCAGTATTTCGAGCTGAGCAACCCTGTCCCTGTTTCCGAACCGGGCAAGATCGAAGTCGTCGAGCTGTTCTGGTACGGCTGCCCGCATTGCTACCACTTCGAACCGACCATCAATCCATGGGCCGAGAAACTGCCGGCCGATGTTCACTTCAAGCGCGTACCGGCCATGTTCGGCGGCCCTTGGGACGCCCACGGCCAGATGTTCCTGACCCTCGAAGCCATGGGTGTCGAGCACAAGGTCCACGCCGCGGTCTTCGATGCCATCCAGAACCAGCGCAAGCGCCTGACCAAGCCTGAGGAAATGGCCGACTTCCTGGCCACCCAGGGTGTGGACAAGGGCAAGTTCCTCGCCACCTTCAATTCCTTCGCCATCAAAGGCCAGGTGCAGCAGGCCAAGGACCTGGCGAAGAAATACGAAATCACCGGCGTGCCGAGCATGGTGGTCAACGGCAAGTACCGCTTCGACCTGGGTACCGCCGGCGGGCCGGAAGGCGTGCTGGATGTCGCCGACCAGCTGATCGCCAAGGAGCGCGCCGCCAAGTAAGCGGCGTTGCCCATGAACCGCTTTCGGTCCACCCGTCTGGTTGGCCTGCGACAACCGCAGGTCAACGAACACCACCTGCAGGCCCCTGGCCTGCCTGAGGACGGGCGTCTGCGGTTGCTCAGCTTCAATATCCAGGTGGGCATCAGCACCGAGCGCTACCGGCACTACCTGACCCGCAGCTGGCAGCACTTGCTGCCGCACAACGGGCGTGCCGGCAACCTGCAGAAAATCGGCGACCTGCTTGCCGATTTCGACCTGGTGGCCTTGCAGGAAGCCGATGGCGGCAGCCTGCGGTCGGGTTATATCAATCAGGTCGAACACCTGGCCCAGCTCGGTGCCTTCCCCTATTGGTACCAGCAATTGAACCGCAACCTGGGCCGTTTCGCACAGCACAGCAATGGTGTGCTCAGCCGGCTCAAGCCCCAGCACCTGGAGGACCATCCCCTGCCCGGTCCTGCCGGCCGCGGTGCGATCCTGGTACGTTTCGGCGAAGGCGACGATGCTCTGATCGTGGTGATGATGCACCTGGCCCTGGGTGCCAAGACCCGTGCCCGGCAACTGGCCTACGTGCGCGAGTTGATTGGCGGCTATCGCCACCAGGTGCTGATGGGAGACATGAACACCCACGCCACCGACCTGCTCGAGCATTCGCCGCTGCGTGACCTTGGGCTGGTCGCCCCCCAGGTCGAGGCTACGTTCCCCAGCTGGCGACCACAGCGTTGCCTGGACCATATCCTGCTCAGCCCAAGCCTGACCCTGGAACGGGTCGAGGTATTGGCCCAGCCGATTTCCGATCACCTTCCGGTTGCCGTCGAGATTCGTTTGCCTGATGCATTGACTGTGGATACGCTGCCGGTTTTGGGCTAGTTGCCATCACCGGTTCGCGGATTCAGGCATGACAGACGAAGGCGAGCGCTGGAAAGAGAAGTACCTCAAGAGCATTGAACGACAAGAGCAGCTCGAGCGCCGCTGGGAGGCTCGCCTGGACCTGTTGCGTCGTGGTCTGGTGCGCAGCACCCTGGCGGCCGAGGGTAGCGACAAGACTGTCGACCAGTGCATGAAGGAGCTGCGCGAAGTCATCCGCAGCGACAATATGGATGCTGGCCTGGCAGGGCTGCTGCCACGCCTGGAAAAGGCCGTGCTCGACTCCGAGCAGCGCCGCGAGACGCGCATGACCCAGGTCAGCGAGGCGCTGACCGCGTTGGTTGACCAGCTGCAGGGCTTGTCGTTGCCCGGCGAGGTGGCTCGCCCGCTGAAAAAGCTGTCCAAGAAGCTTGAGGTGGGTGTCAGCCAATCCCGCGAGTTACCGCCCCTGCTGAGCGAGCTCAGTGGTCTGCAGGGGCGGGCGTTGAGCGCGCTGCAACGACCGGACGAAGACATACGGCCAGGCTTTCTCCAGCGGCTGTTTGGCGGTCGTGAGGCCGAGGCGGAGCCCGCCGCCGCATCGGTAGATGTCACTCATGTCGACCCCGCACCTCAACCGCCAAGTGAACCTTCGCTTCCGGTCGACGTGGATGCCCTGCAACGTTTGGCTGAGCCGCAAGAACCAACCCCTCCCCTGGACGAGCCAGACGCGCAGGCGCAGCCCATCGACCCGATGACGCCCTCGGAAGAAATGGTCTTGGCACCTGCCACCCAGCCCCCGGCGCCAGAGCTGCAACCGCAACCGGTCGAGGTCGAGGCGCCAGAGGCCTTGCCGATGACAACTCTGGATGGCCCCGGCGAGGGCTCCTTCGCCCTGCCCGATGCCGTCGAACCGCCCTACAGCATGGTTGCCATGCACATCGAGCAGACGTTGATCGGGTTGCTCGATGACCTGAGCCTGCCGGAGCCCTACAAGGCCCAGGCGCAGACCATGCGTGAGCGGGTGTCACGGGGGCTGAACTGGTACGAGCTGATCCCGGTACTGGATGACCTGGCCGTGCTGATGCTGGCGATCACCGACAGCGGCCAGCATGAATTCGAGGCCTACCTGCAACAGCTCAACGAACGCCTGGCCACCTTCCAGAGCCATCTGCACGAGGCCAGTGCCGGGCATGCCGACAACAGCAGCGCTGCCCGCCAGTTGGATCACCAGTTGCGTGAGCAGGTCGACGGGCTGCAGAGCAGCGTCCAGGGCGCGGCTGACCTGGGTAGCCTCAAGCGCGTGCTGGAGACCCGCCTGGAAGGCCTGTTGTCCACCATGGACGAACACCAGCACGAGCGCGACCGCCGTGAACAGGAGCTGGCGAGCCGCCTGCAAGGCCTGGCCGAGCGCGTGCAGAACATGGAGCAGGAAGCTCACGGCTATCGCGAGCACCTGGAGGAGCAGCGCCAGAAGGCCCTGCTCGACCCCCTGACCGGCCTGCCCAACCGCGCGGCCTGGTCGGAGCGTGTGGAGCAGGAAGTGAAGAAATGGCAGACCCAAGGCGGCAACCTGCTGATGGCGATCCTCGACCTCGACCACTTCAAGCGCATCAACGACAGCTATGGCCACCTGGCCGGGGACAAGGTGCTGAAGATCGTCGCGAGCCAGCTGCGCAAACGCCTGCGTGGGCAGGACTTCATTGCCCGTTTCGGCGGGGAGGAGTTCGTTCTGCTGCTGCCGCAGACCGCTCCGGAGGTCGGCGCCAAGCTGGCAGAGGTGCTGCGGGCGACGGTCGAGGCCTGCCCGTTCCACTTCAAGGGAGAACGGGTGGTCATCACCACCTCCATCGGTTTCAGTGCGTTCCGCGTCGGTGAGCGCGCCGACCAGGTGCTCAAGCGTGCCGATGCCGCGCTCTACCGCGCCAAGGACCAGGGGCGCAACCGGGTGGAACAGGCATAGATATGTACTGCAACTGACACCTGTCTCGGTCTGACAATTGCCTGCCGTATGCCTGATGGTCAGGCGACGGCGCGTTGATCAGACAGGAGTAGCTGATGAAAATCACCAAAGGGCTTGCAGCATTGGTAATCGGTCTGGGTATTCAGACTTCCGTAGTGGCCAAGGAACACCTGTTCACCGCCCATGTGGCGGCGGATGGTACGGTTCTTCGGCAATGGCCGGAATGGATCGTGAAGGTCGAGCACCAGCCTCAGCCAAACTACTTCAGTTTGTACAAGCTTCATCTGAACAAGCGTCTCGTTCACCAGGACCCCGGCTTTTGCAGTGTGTCCCCCATCGATGCGAGCGATTACGACCGGCAGCTGTATGGGCAGGCCAAGGTCATCGGTAAACCCGTGATGGCCAAAGTCGATGTGATGACCCAATTGGTCGACAAGAACGGAAGCAGTGGTGACAACTCGCTGGAATTCCTTGTCATGTGCACCCGCTGATGGTCGCTTACTGAAGCACCGGACCAGGGGGCACGTTATACTGTAGCGCTTACGCAATCATTGATGTGCCCTCTTTCATGAAAACGCTATTTGGCGGGCTGTTGCTCTTGTTGCTTGTGGGCTGTTCCACTGGCTTGCGCATCGACCGCAATCACCCTTCGGTCAACCACGACAGCCGTATCCAGTTCGTGGTCCTGCACTACACCAACGCTTCGTTGGAACGCTCCCTGGCCCTGCTGACCCATGGCGAGGTTAGCAGCCACTACCTGATCGGCGACGGGCCGGCCACGGTCTACCAGCTGGTCGACGAGAGCCGCCGGGCCTGGCATGCCGGCGATAGCCAATGGCAAGGCCGCACCTGGCTGAACTCCAGCTCCATCGGCATTGAAATCGTCAACCCAGGCTACACCGACACGCCCAACGGGCGAGTCTGGCACCCCTACAGCGAGGCGCAGGTCCAGGCGTTGATCGCCCTGCTCAAGGACATCGTCAAGCGCAACAATATCGACCCCCGGCACATCATTGGCCACAGCGACATCGCACCGTTGCGCAAGCTCGACCCGGGGCCGATGTTCCCCTGGAAACGCCTGGCCGATGCTGGGCTGGGCGTGTGGCCAGAGGCCAATGCGGTGGCTCGCCAGCAGGCCTACTTCAGCGTCAACCCACCGACGATCACCTGGTATCAGCAGCAGCTGGCACGCTTCGGCTACGCCATCGCCCAGACCGGCGAGCTGGATGTGTCCACCCGTCACGTAATCGCGGCTTTCCAAATGCGCTTCCGCCCGCAGCGCTTCGATGGCATGCCTGACGCCCAGACCGCCGCCATGCTGCAGGTGCTCAACCGCACACGCTGATCGGTTATTGCCCCGAACGGGCCGGGATTGCGCCCAACGGCAACGCTGACCGCGTGCACAGTTGCTATACCTCTTGGTAATCAACTGGATGTCTGCGATGTCAGCGTTCCTTGCGGCACTGCGTCAATTTTTCCACCGTCCCTGGATGCTGGCTGGGCTGGCCGCATTTTCCAGCGCCGTCCTGTTGCTCACGGCAAGCCTCGGCGTGGCCTTCCAGCAGGTGAAGCAGAACGAAAGCGCGCAGATGAATGCCCGGGGCGAGCGTTTCCTGGAGCGGCTGGAACAGATCTTCGGGCAACTGCGCGAAGGGGTCGACCAGCTCCAGGCGCAACCGTTGCGTGGTTGCGATGCCGCAATGATCGCCGCGTTGCAGCAAGTGGGGCTGAGTTCGCGTTTCATCTATGAGGCGGCGTACGTCGATGGTGCCGAAGCGTGCTCCAACCGCGGCGGCGAACGAGCCATCGAGCCGTTCCGGGCCCCGGACATCCAAGGGCCGACCTACAGCTATTGGCTCAATACCTCCACTGAGCCCAACGAGAACCTGGCGGCGTTGATGCTTGGCCGGGGCAAGTTCCTGGTCTCCACTTCGCGGGGGCACCTCACCGATGTGGTCGACCTGCCCCTGGGCAGCAGCGTGTTGGTGGTCCTCGACCACGGCAGCCGCGCCATCCCGGTGCTTGGCCCGCCCCAGCGCTGGCCGCCGGCGGCTGATTGGCCGCCGCCGTCGCGCCAGCCCCTGGTGGAACAGGATGACCGGCTGCTCTATTACATGCAGACCAAATCGCCGGACTACCAACTGGTGCTGATCGCGCCGCGAGCAAGCCTGCCCCTGAAAATGAACGGTATGCTCTGGCTGTTGTTCCCTGGCAGCCTGGTGTTGGCGTGCTGCATCGGCTGGTTGGTCCTGCAGCTGATTCTGCAACGGCGATCGATGAGTTCGGAATTGCAGAACGCCCTGCGCCGGGGAGAGTTGCAGGTGCTCTACCAGCCGATCTTCGAATTGAACAGCCGGCGCTGCGTCGGTGCCGAGGCGCTGGTGCGCTGGCTACGGCCCGATGGCACCCTGACCAGCCCGGAGCTGTTCATCCCCTTGGCCGAGAACACCGGGCAGATCCGCCAGATAACCGACTTCGTCCTGCAGCGGGTACTGGAGCAGCTGAGCCAGTTGCTGCGGGCCAACCCTGAACTGTATATCTCGGTTAACCTCGCGGCGTGCGATGTCATGGTCCCCCGTATCGGCCGGGTGGCGGCCCGGCTACTGGCGCATCACCGGGTGGCTGCCAGCCAGATAGCCTTCGAAGTGACTGAACGTGGCCTGATCGATGTGGTGGTGGCGCGTAACAACCTGCAGGCCCTGAGGGCCGTGGGCCATCAGGTGCTAATCGACGACTTCGGCACCGGCTACTGCAGCCTGGCTTACTTGCAGACCCTGCCGGTGGACTGTCTGAAGATCGACAAGGCCTTCGTCGATGCCTTGGGCCACGATGCGGCGAGCAGTGGCGTAGCGCCGCATATCATCCGCATGGCCCATTCCCTACACTTGCGGGTGATCGCCGAGGGCATCGAATGCGAAGATCAGGCGGTACTGCTCAACAGCGAAGGGGTCAATTACGGCCAGGGCTGGCTGTTCGCTCACCCACTCACCGCCCGCCAGTTCACCGTGCTCGTCACCCGCGAGCGGCGCAACCGCAGGTAGCCGAGTGTGGTGTTTCACAAATAACACCACACTAGACAGGCAAGGCCATGTAGAACTGGGTGCCCTGCCCAGGCCGGGAGTACACGCCCATGCGGCCACCATGCAGCTGGACGATTTCCTTGCACAAGGCCAGGCCAAGCCCGGCACCGCCCTTCTTGCGACCGACCTGGACGAACGGCTCGAAGATTCGGCCTTGTTGGCCATAGGCGATGCCTTCGCCGTTGTCCTCGACCCCGATGATCACCCGTTCGGCATGCCGCCGCGCGTGCAGGCGGATGCGCCCGCCGCTGGCGGTATGGCGGATGGCGTTGTGCAGCAGGTTGTCCAATACTCGGTCCAGTTGGGCCACATCCGCCTGGATACGTGGCAAAGGCGACTCCAGGTCGATGAACAACTCGATCTCCTTCTGCGCGGCCAGCTCGGCGAAGCGCGCCTGAGCATGCTCAAGCAACTGGTCGATGGCGCAAGGGGCCAGCTCCAGCTTCTGCAGGCCACTCTGGTAGCGGGAGAAGTTGAGCAGGTCGTTGATCAGCTGGGTCAGGCGCTGCATTTCCTCGCCAATGGTCTCGAGCAGGTCGTTCTCTCGCGCTTCGGGTGGAAAGCTCACGCGCTCGCGCAGCAGGCCGAAGGCCATGTGCATGCCGGTGACCGGCGTGCGCAATTCGTGGGAGGCTCTCAGGACGAATTCACTGCGAACCCGTTCGAAGGCACGTTGCTCGGTAACGTCATGCAGCACCATCACGGCGCCCAGGATCGGCCCCTGTGGGTGGCAGACCGGCGTAAGGCTGTAGGTCAGCAGCCGGGTCTCCTCGTCTATTTCGATGCTCAGGTCATCGGGCGGCCGGTCCAGGCTACCGCCGCGCAAGACCTGGCGAAGTTGCTGCTCCAGTTCGGGGCGTTGCAACGCCTCGGCCAGGCCGCTGCCAATTCGGCCAGCGTCCCAGCCCAGTTGGCGCTGGGCCACGGGGTTCAGGTGCTCCAGGCAACCCTGGCGGTCGATGATCAGCAGGCCGTCGTCGATGCTGTCGAGCACTGCCTGAAGGCGTTGCTGGCCGGCCAGCAATTCATCGACATTGGTAGCCTGGTGCTTGCGCAAGGCATCGGCCATCAGCCCGAAGCGTCGGGTGAGCTGGTTGAGCTCGCTGGCCTGGGTGACCGGCAAGGTGACATCGAAGTTGCCTTGGCCGACCTGGTCGGCGGCCTTGGCCAAGGCCTCGATCGGCTGGCCGAAGCGCTGGGCGATGTTGTGTGCGGTGGCGAACCCCAGTACCAGTACTGCCAGGCCAAGCAGGCTGAGCAGACCACTGACCAGCAAGGCGCGATCGCGGGTATGGGCCTCTGCGCTGGTGATGTGTTCTAGGGCCTGTCTGTGGGAGTCGATGAGGTCGTTGCGGACCTGGTGGAAGGCAGCTCCCAGCGGCAGGTCGGGGCTCATGTTTCGCGCGGGTGCCGTACTGTCTCGGTAGGCCTGGAGAAACGCCTGGTAGTTGCTGCTGGTCTTGCTGAAAGCGGTACGTTCTGCGCCTTCGGCCAGGTCCTGGTTGAGCAGGGACTGGAAATCTTCCTGCAACGCCAGCAGGCTGCGCGAGTCGGTGTGTTCGTCGAGAATCAGGGTCAACTGCTCACCGAGGTTTTGCCGCAGCTTCAGCCCAATCTCCAGTGTTCGCGTGGTTTCCTCCACCAGCCGCTGGTGAACGGTGGCCATCTGCACCACGCTCACCAGCCCGAGCAACAGACCAAGCAAGGCGACGCTGACCAGCGCCGAGATGCTCAGGAAAAGCCGCGTACGCAGCTTCATCGGCCATTTCATAGGTTGTACTGCTTGCGCTTGCGGTACAGGGTCGAGGCATCGATACCCAAGGTTTTGGCCGCCTGGTCCAGGGTATCGCTGGCTGCCAGGACCGCGCCGATGTGCGCGCGCTCAAGCTCGTCCAGGCTCAAGGCGGCGCCGATACGCGGAGCGTTGCTGGTGGGCGCTTCGGCCATGCCCAGGTGGGCGATTTCCACCCGTTCCTGTGGGCAGATGATGCTCGCCCGTTCCACAACGTTGCGCAGTTCCCGGATGTTGCCAGGCCAGCGGTAGTTGAGCAGCGCCGTGCGCGCCTCGTCGCTGAACACCCGGGCCGGGCGTGCGTATTCCTTGACGAAGCGGGCCAGAAAGCGCTCGGCCAGGGTAAGGATGTCTTCGCTGCGCTCACGCAGCGGCGGCAGGTGCAGGGTGATGACGTTCAGGCGATAGAGCAGGTCTTCACGGAAGCGCCCGTCGCGGACCATTTCTTCGAGATTGAGGTTGGTCGCGGCAAGGATGCGGACATCGGCGCGGCGGGTGACCGGGTCGCCGACCCGCTCGTATTCCTTGTCCTGGATGAAACGCAGCAGCTTGGGTTGCAAGGTCAGGGGGAAATCGCCGATCTCATCGAGGAACATGGTGCCGCCGTCGGCCTGGTTGACCCGCCCCAGGGTGCTTTCGCTGGCGCCGGTAAAGGCCCCGCGGGTATGGCCGAACAGTTCGCTTTCCATCAGTTCGGCATTCAGCGACGGGCAGTTGATGGTCACGCAGGCCTTGCGCGTTCGCTTGCTCCAGCCGTGGATGGCGCGTGCCAGTTCGCCCTTGCCGGTGCCTGACTCGCCGAGGATGAGAATGTTGGCATCGGTGCTCGCCACCTGCCGGGCGGTTTCCAGTACTGCCATCATCGCTGGGCTGTGGGAGTCCAGGCCGTCCTTGGGCTTGCGTACTTCGCCTTCCAGCGCCTCCAGGCGTGCCGACAGCTGGCGGACCTCCAGCTGCTTGGCGGTGGCAAGGCGCAATTGATCCGGGCTGCATGGCTTGACCAGGTAATCGGCGGCGCCGGCCTGGATGGCATCCACCGCGGTGTCCACTGCGGAGTGGGCTGTCACGATGACCACGCGCATCCAGGGGGCCTGGATGCGCATCTGGGCGAGTACGTCGAGGCCGTTGTCTTCGCCCAGGCGCAAATCGAGGAAGCACAGGTCGAACACTTGGCGCTGCAGCAAGGCATCGGCCTGGGCAGCGCTGCTGGCCGTGGCCACGCTATAGCCTTCATCTTCGAGGCAGTAGCGGAAGGTTCGCAGGATTGCGGATTCATCATCCACCAGCAGAATGCGGCCTTGGTTGTCCTGGGCTGATTCCATTTTCCTACGCTCCTTCGGGATTGATCTCAATTAGTGTCGGAAAAATCGGGCAAGTTGCATGGTCCATTCTGAAGGAATCTGTCGTTTGCATGCTAGCCATTGGCCTGTTCGTTCACCGATGCGAAACAGATCGGGCGTTTTGACAGACCATGCGACTGGCATGGCAGTTGCGACGATCTTCAATTTTTGCCACGAAAGGAGGTGCTCCCATGCCTGTATTCCCTCGAACCGCCCTGCTGGCAGCCTTGTTGTTGCCCATGCTTACGCCTGCCTTGGCCGATACCGCGCAAAACGCCCGCCTCGAAGGTGCGCTGCAAACGGCTCTGTCGCTCAACCGGGTGCTCAACCCGTTCCGTATCGAGGTGGCTGTGGATGGGCCCAAAGCCACGCTGTCCGGCGAGGTGGAGAACGAGGTGGAGCGCCAGCTGGCCGAGCATGTCGCCTTGGCGACCCGTGGTATCGAACAGGTCGACAACCAGCTGCGGGTCAACCCCCAACTCGTCGAGCGCCCGCTGGAACTGCGCGCCTATGCCCAGCGGTTGGAGGACGCGACGCTGGCTGCGGTCATACGCGCCCGATTGCTTTGGAGCACGGTCACCGAGAAGGCACCGATCGAAGTGGAGAGCCGTGAGGGTGTGGTGACTTTACGCGGCAAGGTCGACAGCGCCGAGGCCAAGGAGCTTGCCGGTGTGCTGGCGCGCACCACCGAAGGGGTGCACCTGGTCAACAACCTGGTCAGCCTGGACAGTGCGGCCATGGCCAAGGCCCGGGAAAAACCCGTGGATGCGCCGACCGGGCCGCAGCCGAGCGATAACTGGATCGTCGACAAGATCCAGGCAAGCTACCGCTTCAGCCGAAACCTCGACGGCCTCAACCTCAAGGTGGCCAGCGAACAAGGCCTGGTGCGCCTTTCAGGCGAGGTGGTCAGCAGTGAGCAGAAAACCATCGCCGTCGAAGTGGCACGCCAGATCATCGGCGTAAGAGGAGTGGACGCGGACCTGTTGAAAGTGGCCAGTAAAGTCGAAGGCTGATCGTGCAAAACGCACGACCTTGAAAAGGCCATCGTGCAGGATACGTGCCCACGAAGGTTTTCCAATTTGCCTAACTCATTGAAATAAAAGGATTTTAAAAGAGTGCCCGGGCTGGCATGCAGGCTGCAACTTCCCTGTCAGGTTCGAATAAAAAACACAGCAGGAGGAGCCGGCATGAATCGCCAATCCGTCAACCGCTCGCAGACCGCCGAACTGCCCTGGCGCCAGTGCCTGTACCTCGGCCTGGCCCTGCTGCTGACGCTCGCCGCTGGCCAGTTCTACTACAGCTGGCAGACCGCACGGCTCGCCGAGCAGGTCGCGGCGCAGACCGCATTGTTGACGCAGTTGCAGTCGACTCGTGCCAACACCCTGGTGAGAGCGGCATCGCCGCTGCCAGCGGAAAAAGTTTCGTCCGACACCCTGGAGAGCGTCGCCATTCAGGAACGCTGGGTGTTCTGACCGGACAGATTTCGAAAAAGAAAGGAGAACCATCATGCTGAGTTGGGCCATCACTTTCCTGATCATCGCCATTGTCGCCGCCGTGCTGGGCTTCGGTGGTATTGCCGGCGCCGCCACGGGTATCGCGAAGATCCTGTTCATCGTCTTCCTGGTCCTGTTCGTGGCTTCCTTCTTCTTCGGACGCGGTAGAGGTTGAGCATGAGCCGGATGCTATGCAACGCCCTGGCTGCCGCCCTGCTTCTGGGCGGCAGCGCGGCGACGATGGCGGCCAATGACGGCCAGGTCCGGGTCAGCCAACTGCTGGGTTCGGACCCCGAATATCGAGAAACCTGGCAGGACACCATAAAAGACGAGGAACGCCTGCCCGATTGGGTGATCAACCTCAGCGGCAGCTCTCAGGAGCAGATGTCGGCCGTTACCGAGGATGGCGACAAGTACCTGGTCGGGCCCTTGTGCGAATCCGAGAGCAACTGCACCTACAAGCGCCTGATAGTGGCGTTTAGTTGGGACAAGGATGATGCCTACGGGATGCTCGTTGAAGTGCCCGAAGGCCTGCCTTCGGACAAATCGCCTACCCGCCACGCGCAATACCGTTGGCTGGGTGACCCAGACGAGGGCATGAAAGCCATGCTGCGTGAGCAGCTCAAGCGCGACCCGAAGTGGTACTGACCGAAGGTTGTGGTTTGTAACCAGATAGAAGCTGAACCTTTTTATCTTTCAGGCTTCTATGGTGCGCCGCTCCGAGGAGGGGTGGCGCATGACCAGGGGGCCGGGCTGTTCTGATTGCTTCAGGATCGGAGTGGCCTAGGGGTACAGGGAGTACCTCCGTCATGGGCCGGGTCAGGTAAGGCGGCATCGGAAGTCATGGCCGGCGTGTCAGGCGACACAAGTGCCAGGCCGGACTTCCGAGGCGCCTATATAGGAAAGGGCCGATTGTTTGGCTTTTTCATCCCGAGGCACATTTTGCCTCGACCGTACATCGAAATTTTTTTCCTCAAGGTGCATCGCCGTGCAGCCCTATTCGGCGCCATTCGGATTGTCGAACAAAGCGTCGGAACATCCAAATGACCACTGTCAAATCTGCCGAAAAATGGCGCTTTGGTCTTGTTCGGAAATCCGAACGCAGGAAGCCCAACCCTCTCAGATGCGCGTTTTTGCCTCCGAGCCTCATGCCGATTCGGCATGGGGTAGTCGTTTCCGGCATTAGACTGCCCCTCTTCCCGTCGCAATAGTTGCCGCCTTTTTCGCTGGCCCGAGCGCCCAGACGCTCGCTTGCGGTGACCTTCGATGGCGTCGCCGGACGGAAGCCCAACGTTGCCCAATGTGCTGCCAAAGGCTCTGGGATGCGTTTTTCCGCCTGGCACCCATGACCATTAAAAGAAAGGGTAATGACATGAAGAAGGCAAAACTGAGCCTCGCCTGGCAGATCCTCATCGGACTCGTCCTTGGCGTTGCGATCGGCGCGCTGCTGAACCATTTCAGTGCAGAAAAGGCATGGTGGATCAGTAATGTCCTGCAGCCAGCCGGTGACATCTTCATTCGCCTGATCAAGATGATCGTCGTCCCGATCGTGATTTCGTCGCTGATCGTGGGCATCGCCGGGGTTGGCGACGCGAAGAAACTGGGCAGTATCGGCCTGAAGACCATCGTCTACTTCGAGGTGGTGACCACCATCGCCATCGTCGTCGGCCTGGTACTGGCCAACCTGTTCCATCCGGGTGCCGGCATCGACATGAGCACCCTGGGTACCGTCGACATCTCCAAGTACCAGGCCACCGCGGCCGAAGTGCAGCATGAGCATGCGTTCATCGAGACCCTGTTGAACCTGATTCCGTCCAACATCTTCGCGGCCGTGGCCCGTGGCGAGATGCTGCCGATCATCTTCTTCTCGGTGATGTTCGGTCTGGGTCTGTCGAGCCTGCCGGGCGATCTGCGCGATCCGCTGGTCCGTACCTTCCAGGGCGTGTCGGAGACCATGTTCAAGGTCACCCACATGATCATGAACTATGCCCCGATCGGCGTGTTCGCCCTGATCGCCGTGACCGTCGCCAACTTCGGCTTCGCCTCGCTGCTGCCATTGGCCAAGCTGGTACTGCTGGTGTACTTCGCCATCGCCTTCTTCGCCTTCATGGTGCTGGGCCTGGTGGCACGCTTGTTCGGCTTCTCGGTCATCAAGATCATGCGCATCATGAAAGACGAGCTGATCCTGGCCTACTCCACCTCCAGCTCGGAAACCGTGCTGCCGCGGGTGATCGAGAAAATGGAAGCCTACGGGGCGCCGAAGTCGATCTGCAGCTTTGTGGTCCCGACCGGCTACTCGTTCAATTTGGACGGTTCGACCCTGTACCAGAGCATCGCGGCCATCTTCATCGCCCAGCTGTACGGTATCGACCTGTCCTGGAGCCAGCAGCTGCTGCTGGTGTTGACCCTGATGGTCACCTCCAAGGGTATCGCCGGTGTACCGGGTGTTTCTTTCGTGGTACTGCTGGCGACCCTGGGCAGCGTGGGCATCCCGCTGGAAGGCCTGGCCTTCATCGCCGGTGTCGACCGCATCATGGACATGGCCCGCACCGCCCTGAACGTGATCGGCAACGCCCTGGCGGCACTGGTCATCGCCCGCTGGGAAGGCATGTACGACGCCGCCAAGGGCGAGCGCTACTACAGCTCGCTGATGGCCGGTAACAAGCATGAGGCAGTGGTGGCGGCTGGCAAGCCGGCCCCAGCGGCCCAGCAGAACCCGTAAGGCGTTCAGTGTGCTGTACAAGAAGCCCCGCCTGGTCGGGGCTTTTTGTTGGCTGGGAATCAGTGTTGGCGGTACTGGCCCAATCGCCGGCAAGCCGGCGATTGGGCCGGTACAGCCACCCTGGAATTCCGCTATCATTCGGAGCATTTTTCAGGGGGAACACACGGATGCTCAACGGCCTTTGGCTCGGCTTTTTCCTGGTGGCGGCAGTATCCGCCCTGGCCCAATGGTTGGTGGGTGGCAACGCCGGCATCTTCGCCGCGATGGTCGAGAGCATCTTCGCCATGGCCAAGCTCTCGGTGGAGGTCATGGTCCTGCTGTTCGGTACCCTCACCCTCTGGCTGGGCTTTCTGAAGATCGCCGAACAGGCCGGCATTGTCGAATGGCTGGCCAGGATTCTGGGCCCGCTGTTCGCCCGGCTGATGCCCGAAGTGCCGCCTGGCCACCCTGCCCTGGGCCTGATCACCATGAACTTCGCCGCCAATGGCCTGGGCCTGGACAACGCGGCCACGCCCATCGGCCTGAAGGCCATGCGCGCCCTGCAGGACCTCAACCCCAGCAGCACCACGGCGAGCAACGCACAGATCCTGTTCCTGGTGCTCAACGCCTCGTCGCTGACCCTGTTGCCGGTGACCATCTTCATGTATCGCGCCCAGCAAGGCGCCATGGACCCTACCCTGGTGTTCCTGCCGATCCTGCTGGCCACCAGCGCCTCGACCCTGGTGGGCCTGCTGTCGGTGGCGGTAATGCAGCGCCTGCGCCTTTGGGACCCGGTGGTACTGGCCTACCTGGTGCCTGGCGCCCTTTTGCTGGGGGCCTTCATGGCGTTTCTTGGCACCCTCTCGGCGACGGCGCTGGCCAGCCTGTCGTCGATCCTCGGCAACCTGACGCTGTTCGGCGTGATCGTCGTGTTCCTGGTCGTCGGCGCGTTACGGCGGGTCAAGGTCTATGAAGCGTTCGTAGAGGGCGCCAAGGAAGGTTTTGACGTGGCCAAGGGGCTGCTGCCGTACCTCGTCGCCATGCTTTGCGCGGTTGGCGTGCTGCGTGCCTCCGGCGCCCTGGAACTGGCGTTGGACGGTATTCGCCATACCGTCGAATGGATGGGCCTGGATACCCGCTTCGTCGAAGGCCTGCCCACAGCACTGGTCAAGCCGTTCTCCGGCAGCGCGGCGCGCGCCATGCTGATCGAAACCATGCAGACCCACGGTGTCGATAGCTTCCCTGCACTAGTAGCGGCGACCGTACAAGGCAGTACCGAGACCACCTTCTATGTGCTGGCGGTGTATTTCGGCGCAGTGGGCATCCAACGCGTACGCCACGCGGTAGGTTGCGCCCTGCTTGCCGAACTTGCCGGGGTGATTGCGGCGATCTGCGTCTGCTACTGGTTCTTCGCCTGAGCCTGGCTGGCCTGGGCGACCGTCCAGTCCACCAGTTGGCCCACTAGCCGGTCGCTCGCCGCGCCGAAACCGCCAACCACCGCCGAGACCTGCTTGTCGCCCAGCGGCTGGCGCACCTCGAAGCGGTGGCTGGCGAGGATGCGCTGGCTGCGGCCTTGCACCAGGCGTGCGTCATAGCGGATCACCACTTCCACGGCACCGTCGGCACGGTACTCGCTCTGGAAGGCCTGCAGCTCGCCGACCAGCTCGTAGTCGGCTTGCAGGTTGCTGTCATCGGCGCTCAGGCGCTGCACCCGGCCATCGCGCTGGAACCCATCGAGCAGGCGATTGCGCACCAGCAGCGGCACCGGGTCGCTCCAGCGCGCGCCCTTGTAGCTGCTGATCACATCGCCCTGTGGGATCACCGCGATGCGAGGCCCGGCCAGGGTTTCGCTGGCCAGCGGCTTGTTCAGGCGCAGTGACCAGTCCAGCGGTGGGGCCGTGCGGCCAGCCTGATTCACCGGCAGGCGGTAGATGTCCACCGGCTCGCTCTGCGGCAGGATCGAACAGGCCGTGGCCAGGCTCAGCGTGACGGCCAGCGCCAGAAGGCGCAGAGACGGTCTCATGGCTGGAACTCCTTGTTGTTGTCACGGCCCAGCAGGTAGCCGCTCGGGTCTGCTTCCAGGCGCCGGGAGATGCCCTTGAGGGCATTCAAGGTTTCGCGCAGCTCGCGGATGGCCGGGGCCAGCTGGTTCAGGCCTTGAGCGCCGTCGTCCAGGGCTTCGCGGTTGTCCTTGAGCAGGCTGTTGATGGTCGCGGTGCTTTCGGCCAGTGACTGCATGGCCTGTTCGGCGCTGTCGAAGGCCTGCCTGCCCTCGCTGCCGAGCAGCCCGTTGGCGTTGTGCATCAGGGCCTGGGTTTCGGCCAGGGTGGCGTTGGCCTGCTTGCCCACTTCGGCCAGTTGCTCGATGGCTTGGCTGATGCCGCCCTTGTTGTCGGCAAAGGCGCCGGTGGTCTGTTCCAGGTTGGCCAGGGTGTTGCTCAGGCGCTCGATGTTGCCTTCGGAGAACATCTGGTTGGCGTTGTGCAGCAGCAGGTTGACGTTGGTCACCAGGTCGCTGCTGTCGCTGAGCAGGCGCGAGATGGGCGATGGCGAGGCCACGATCACCGGCAGCTTGCCGTCTTTGCCTTTGAGCTCCGGGCTCTGCGGTGTACCGCCGCTGAGCTGGATGAACGCGTTGCCGGTGACCCCGGCGAGGGTCAGTTTGGCCTGGGTGTCTTCCTTGACCGGGGTATCGGCGCTCAGGCGAATGCGCGCCAGTACCCGGCGCGGGTCCTTGGGGTCAAGGCGCAGGGTGCTGACATCACCGACCTTGATGCCGTTGTATTGCACCGGGCTACCCCGGGATAGACCTGAAACGGCCTCATTGAACACCACTTCGTAGTCCTTGAAGGTGTCGTCCACGCTGGACTTGGTCAGCCACAGGCCGAACAGCATGGCACCGGCCACCACCAGGACGGTGACCAGGCCGATCAGGACATGATGAGCTCGGGTTTCCATTGTTCAGCGCTCCTGCCCGGCACTGGCGGCGGCATGCTCGGCCGCCCGCCCGCGTGGGCCGTGAAAGTATTCGTGGATCCAGGCATCGTCGGTCTGTTCGACCTGGGCCAGGGGGCCGGCCACCAGGACCTTCTTCTGGGACAGCACCGCGACCCGGTCGGTGATGGTGTAGAGGGTGTCCAGGTCGTGGGTGATCAGGAACACCGACAGGCCCAGGGCATCGCGTAACGTCAGGATCAATTGGTCGAAGGCCGCGGCGCCGATCGGGTCCAGGCCGGCGGTGGGTTCATCGAGGAACAGGATGTCCGGGTCCAGCGCCAGGGCCCGGGCCAGGGCGGCACGCTTGATCATGCCGCCGGACAGTGACGAGGGGTATTTGTCGGCGGCGGAGATCGGCAGCCCGGCCAGCGCCAGCTTGACCCCAGCCAGGTGCTCGGCGTCGGCACGGGACAGCCCGGCGTGCTCGATCAGCGGCAGGGCCACATTCTCGGTCACGGTCAGCGAGGAGAACAATGCGCCCTTCTGGAACAGCACGCCGAAACGCCGTTCCACTTGCGAGCGTTGTTCATTGTTCAACGTGGCCAGGTCTTGGCCGAAGACCTTGACCTGCCCTTCGTTGGGCCGGCGCAGGCCGATGATGCTGCGCAGCAGTACCGACTTACCGCTGCCGGAACCGCCGACCACGGCGAGAATTTCACCACGGTACAGGTCCAGGTCGAGGTTTTCGTGCACGCTCTGGCTGCCGAAGCGGTTGCAGATGCCCCGGGCCTCGATCACGGCTTCACGTACGCCACTCACCAGCCCATCTCCATGAAGAACAGCGCCGCCACGGCATCGAGCACGATCACCACGAAGATCGACTGGACCACGCTGGAGGTCGTGTGAGCGCCCACCGACTCGGCGCTGCCGGTGACCTTGAAGCCTTCGAGGCAACCGATGGCCGCGATCAGGAAGGCGAAGAACGGCGCCTTGACCAGGCCGACGAGGAAGTGCTGCACGCCGATATCGCTTTGCAGCAGCGAGAGGAACATGGCCGGTGAGATGTCCAGCGACAGGGCGCAGACCACTGCACCCCCGACGATGCCGCAGATCATCGCGACGAATGTCAGCAACGGCAGGGAGATCAGCAAGGCCAGCACCCGAGGGGCCACCAGCAGCTCGATGGGGTTGAGGCCGAGGGTGCGGATGGCGTCGATCTCTTCGTTGGCCTTCATCGAGCCGATCTGCGCGGTAAAGGCGCTGGCGGTGCGCCCGGCCATGAGGATCGCGGTCAGCAGCACGGCGAATTCACGCAGGAAGGAGAAGGCCACCAGGTCGACCGTGAAGATCGTGGCGCCGAAGTCGGCCAGCACCGTGGCACCGAGGAAGGCCACCACCGCACCCACCAGGAAGGTGAGCAAGGCGACGATGGGCGCGGCGTCCAGGCCGGTCTGCTCGATGTGCGCGACCACCGGCGTGACGCGCCAACGGTGGGGTTGCAGGGCCCGGCGTGCGAGGGTTTCCAGGATCAGGCCAATGAAGCCGAGCAGTTGCCGCGTATCCTGCCAGAGGGTCGCGACCGCGCAGCCGATGCGTTCGAGCAACAGCAGCAGGACGTGGCGCTCGGGCTCTTTGACCGGGATGCAGTAGTCCTGCACCGAGCAGTAGACGTTCTTGAGCAAGGCACGGCTGGCGTCGGGGAGCTCGGCGGTGCAGCGCGAGAGGCGCTCGGAGCCGAGCAGCTCGGCCAGCAGCGAGGCGCCGGCGGTGTCCAGGCGGCCCAGTTGGCTCAGGTCGGCGATGGCATCGTCGCCATATTGCGTGCGCAACTGATCGCTCTCGCGCTTGAGCTCGGCGTAGTGGGCCAGGGTCCAATCACCGGCAATGCGCAGGCAGGCCGGTTGGCTGCTGGTGTCCAGGGTGGCGCTAGGGGTGGTCATAGGCTCCATGCATCTGACAGGGCGCGAGGCGTCGACTCAGATCATAGCGTAATGGCGCCGTTGGGGATGCGCTGCTGCGCAGAGAACAGGTGGCTAGCGCCCTGCGCTCCCACAGATTTCATTGTGCTGGCGCATCCTCGATGATCTTGAAGCGCAGCACGCCGATCACCTGGCCATCCTCGGTCAGCACCCTCACCTGCCATTTGCCCACGGGGTTGGGCGGGAAGTTCTGCTTGTGGGTCCAGGCCCGGTAGCCCTCCTTGCGCCCACCATGGATATCCAGGGCGATGCGGTCCACCTCTTTGCCGTTCAACTGCCATACGTGGTAGATGCGCTCGTTCAGGCCGCGCGGAGCATTGATCGCGGTGTAGGCGTACAGGCCGCCGCTGCGGATGCGGCTGGCGGGGACTTCATCGAGCGAGTCCCCAGGCTGACGATTCTGCACTTCGGTGCTGACCGCCACTTCGGTCATCCACAGGGTGGCTGGCGGCACCCAGGAGCGCAGCAGCCAACCGCCGCCGCCTACGGTGAGGGTGACCAGCACGAGTGCCACCGCGCGACGCCAGTTGTTGATGGGGAAGCTGCTCGCAAGGCTGGGGAACGACAACGCCATGGCGATGATCAAGGCCAGCTTGAAGCTCTGCGCCGTGGTCAGGTGCAGGATGATCGGCAGGGCGGTCAGCAGCGCAGCGAACAGGGTCAGGGTGTGCAGCGCGAGGAACAGCCAACGCCTGGGCGCCAACCACTTGTAGTACAGCGGGTCGATGATCGAGATCAGCCCGGCGGCGGCAAGCAGGCCGGTGAATACCACCTGGCTGCTGTTCCAGGTGGTGGTGATGAAGAAGAACGGCAGGACGAAGAACAGGCTCTCCTGGTGGATCATCTGCGTGGCATAGCGCAGCAGCGGTTGCGGGATCTCGCGCTTGAAGACCTTGGTGAACAGGCCTGTAAGGGTGTTCTCCAGCATCAGCCAGATCCAGCTGACCAACATCAGCACGGCGATCCAGCTGGCCAGGCCGGCCTGGCGGTCGACCAGGATGAAGCTGCCGATACCGGACAGGAAACCGGCCAGCGCGATGACGCCGGGGTAGCGCTTGAGCAGCTCGATCACACGGATGACGAAGTGGGGTATTGGGGGCATGGGGGCAACAGAGAGGGCATGAATTTAGGAGGCCATACTGGCCCTGACCGGGACAAGCCCGCTCCTACAGGGGCGATAGGGCCGCAGCTGGCAATATGATGTTGCAAGGATACTGCCAAATCAGGGCTCGCGTGTAGCGTCGCCAGGCTTTGGCGCCGAATGGCGTCGACGTCGCAGCAGGCCGACGGCCAGAACCAGGCCCAGCAACAGCGCGACCAGCCCGTAGAGCTCGTCATAGCCTAGCAGCGGTTTCTCGATGCGCAGGTAACCCTGGGACTTGAGCATTTCACGCAGGGCCGCATCTGCCTGCTCGAGGCTGACCTGGCGCAGCTTGCGCGCGGGGTCCAGGAAGCGCCCATCGTTGTAGTTGTTGAGCGCGCTCCAGTAGTAGTCGGCCAGGGCGCTGTTGCCTTGGGTGTTCCAGCTTTCACGGGCAATGGCGGCGTCCTTGATGCGAGCGAAGGTATCCGGGTCCAGGCCGTGTTCGCGCAGGTGCTCGAACAGCTGCTGCAGCACTTTGACTGCGACATCCACATCCTGGCGCTCAAGGTCTGCGTTGAGCGCGAGCATGCCGGTATCGCCGAAGCTTTCGCGCCGCACCGATGGCCCGTAGGACAGGCCGTGGCGCAGGCGCAGCTGGTCGTAAAGAGCCCATTCCAGGTAGCGCGAGAGCACATCCAGGGTGGCCTCGTGGCCCTCTTCGAGTACCGGCTCGATGAACAGCCAGTGCAGCTTGACGTTGTCACCCAGCCAGCCGCGCGTCAGGTCGCGGCGTTGTTCGGCCTGCTGGCTGATGGACTCAAGGCTGCGGCGCTCACCCGGCTCGCTCGCCGGCAGCTCGCCGTAGGTGCGCTCCAGGTAGGCCGGCAACAGGCGGTCGAGGCCTCCGACCACGATCAAGGTCATGTTGTTGGCAGCGTACCAATGCTCGCGCAGGGCCTTGACCTGCTCCAGGGTCATGGCATCGACGTTGGAGCGCTCCGGGCACTTGAGGCCAAGCTCCACGGCCAACTGGTCGCTGCCGGGGTGGCCGATGTCCTGGCGGTCGAGCCAGCGTTGCAGGTGGCCGTAGTGGCCGCCATCCTCGCGTTCGATGATCTTCTTGGCCGTGGCCAGGGCCTTGGCGTCGATGGGCGTATCGCGGATCACCGCCAGCAGCAAGTCGAGCACCTTGCGCTGGTTGCGTGCCGGGGCTTCGATCACGAAAGTGGTGTCGGCGCTGCTGGTGTAGGCGTTCCACTCCCCGCCCAGGGCTTGGATGCGCTCTTCCAGGCCGCCTTCGCCGGTGTCGTCGATGCCATTGAACAACAAGTGTTCGAGCAGGTGCGGCAGCTCTTTCTGGTCGCAGTCGAAATCGTCCAGGCCGACGCCCACCACCAGGCGTATCGCCACGTGGTCGCGCTCGTAGCCGGATTTGAGGATCACCTGCAAACCGTTGGGCAACAGGTAGCCCTCTACCCGTGAGCGATCGAGGGCAAGCGAAGGGAGGCTGCAGATCAGCAGGCAAACGAACATCAGGCAACGCATTGGCGAGCGAGGGTCTCCGGTGTGCAAGTTCAGGACAGGCGGGCTTCGTCTGGCACGCTGTCGAGCAGAAGCCCGCCCGTATCCCCGCCGCCCAGTACCACATAGGCACTGCTGCAGAACAAAGAGTTCAATCGCTTCATGTCGGCGATCAGCTCCAAGTGTAGCGAACTGGTCTCGATACTTTGCACCACTTTACGTTGCAGGCGGCTGACATGGGCATGGGCAAGGCGCCGTTCCTGGGCGCGAAAACGACGTTTCTCGCGCAGCAGCAGGCGTGCGCTTTCCGGATCGGCGCTGAGGAACACCGACAATCCCAGGCGCAGGTTGGCCAATAGTTGCTCCTGAAGGCCGGTCAGCTCTTCCAGGCCGACCTGGGAGAACTCCCTGCGCTGGGACGTCTTCTGCTGCTGGACCTTGCGCAGCATGCGCTCGATCAGGTCGCTGGCAAGCTTGAGGTTGATCGCCAGCTCGATGATCTCGGCCCAGCGCCGGTTATCCTGCTCGCTGAGGTCTTCCCGGCTCATCTGCGCCAGGTACAGTTTGATGGCACTGTACAGCGCCTCGGCATCCTCGCCGAGGGCGCGTACCTGCTGCGGCAAGGCGGTCTGGGTGCCGCGCAGGGCGCCGAGCATCGCCTCGAGCAGGCTGTCGACGATATCACCCAGGCGCAGTGTCTCGCGGGCGGCGTTGGCCAGAGCCAGGCTAGGCGTGCCCAAGGCGGTTGCATCCAGATGGCGGGGCCGGATCTGCCCGTTGCCGTTGTCCCGATCGGGCAGCAGCCAGTTGCACAGGCGGCCCATGGGTTTGACCGTGGGCAGCATGATCAGGCAACGCAGGGTGTTGTAGAGCAGGTGGAAGCCGATCACCAGCTCTTGCGGGCTGAGGCTCAACGAGTCCATCCAGTCCACCAGTGGGTGCAGCACCGGGATCACCAGCACCAGGCCGATCAGCTTGTACAGCAGGCTGCCGAGGGCCACCCGGCGCCCGGCGGCGTTCTGCATGCTGGTGGTGAGGAACGCCAGCAGGCCGCTGCCGATGTTGGCACCGACCACCAGACCGATGGCCACCGGCAGGCTGATCACCTCTGCCCCGGCCAAGGTGGCGGTGAGCAGCACGGCAGCCAGGCTGGAATAGGACACCAGGGCGAACAGGGCGCCGATCAGGGCATCGAGCAGGATGTCGCCGGTCAGGGAGGCGAACAGCACGCGTACGCCTTGGGCGTGGGTGATCGGTGCGGCGGCCTGGACGATCAGTTGCAGTGCCAGGATGATCAGGCCCAGGCCAATGCCCACGCGGCCCAGCTGGCCAGCGCGGGTCTGCTTGCGCGACAGGAAGAAGATCACGCCGAGGAAGATCAGCAGCGGTGACAGCCACGAGAGGTCGAACGTCAGCACCCGCGCCATCAGGGCCGTCCCGACGTCGGCACCGAGCATGATCGCCAGGGCCGGGGTCATGACCATCAGGCCCTGGCCGACAAACGAGGTCACCAGCATCGCCGTGGCGTTGCTGCTTTGCACCAGGGCCGTGACCAGGATGCCGGCGATGAAGGCCAGCGGACGCTTGCTCATGTTCTGGCTGAGCACGCGGCGCAGGTTGGAGCCATATACCCGCAGGATGCCGGTACGCACGATGTGCGTGCCCCACACCAGCAAGGCCACGGCGGACAGCAGGTTGAGCAGGGTCAGCATGTTCCAGGCCCCCCTTGTTGCCGATGCCCCAGGCCGGGGCCAATGGTGAAGCCGTGAGCTTGTACCCGGGGGTGGGCGTTTTTATCCAAGGCTCACTCAAGCTTTAGTTGTTTTGCGGACCTGCCGCCAGCTTCGCATGCTCGGCAAGCTTTTGAAACATATCTGTCATGAAAGCGTTGTCATGACTCGGAAACGACAAAGGGCCCCGGAGGGCCCTCTGTTTTGCGCTTCCTGATCTTATTGACCCGGAATGTCCTTGCGCAGTTTCACTGGCTCGTGCTCTTTGCCTTCCTTGCGTGCCAAGGCGGTGCGCATGCGGATGTTGATCGCCTCCACCGCCAGGGAGAACGCCATGGCGAAGTAGACGTAGCCTTTCGGCACGTGCACGTCGAAGGATTCGGCGATCAGCACGGTACCGACCACGATCAGGAACGACAGCGCGAGCATCTTCAGCGACGGGTGCTTGTCGATGAAGTCGCTGATGGTGCCGGCGCACAGCATCATCACCAGAACCGCGACGATGATCGCAGCGATCATCACCGGTACATGGGAGACCATGCCGACCGCGGTGATCACCGAGTCCAGGGAGAACACGATGTCGATGATGGCGATCTGGATGATGGTGTAGAAGAACTTGCCGCCCGCGCCCTTGGGCTCGTCCTGGCTTTCGTCTTCGCCTTCCAGGCCGTGGTAGATCTCCTGGGAGCTTTTCCACAGCAGGAACAGGCCGCCGAAGAACAGGATCAGGTCGCGCCCCGAGATGCCTTGGCCGAAGACCTCGAACAGGTCGTCGGTCAGGCGCATTACCCAGGTGATCGACAGCAACAGCATGATGCGGGTGATCATGGCCAGGGCCAGGCCGAAGATCCGGGTGCGCGGCTGCATGTGCTTGGGCATGCGGCTGACCAGAATCGAGATCATGATGATGTTGTCGATACCGAGAACGATCTCAAGCGCGGTAAGGGTAAAAAAGGCAACCCAGATTTCCGGGCTGGTCAGCCATTCCATGTGTAATCCTTCGAGTGGTAGAGGCGATACGCCCGGCTGGGCGCATCGCGATGTGGGGTTCGCCTTACAGGCTGCTGAACAACGGGAAGATGCCCATCAGCAACGCGGCGAGCATTATGCACATGCACACGAGCACTGCCCACTTCAGTGTGAAGCGCTGGTGATCGCCGAATTCGATACCCGCCAGGGCCACCAGCAGGTACGTAGAAGGTACCAGCGGGCTCAGCAAATGTACCGGCTGCCCGACGATCGACGCACGGGCCATTTCCACCGGGCTGATGCCGTAGTGGCTGGCAGCTTCCGACAGTACGGGCAGCACGCCGTAGTAGAACGCATCGTTGGACATGAAGAAGGTGAACGGCATGCTGACGATGGCCGTGATCACCGCCAGGTACGGTCCCAGAGCGTCTGGAATCACGGCCAGCAGGCTTTTGGACATGGCTTCGACCATGCCGGTACCCGACAGGATGCCGGTGAAAATGCCCGCTGCGAAGATCAGGCCGGTCACCGCCAGCACGCTGCCGGCATGGGCGGCGATGCGGTCTTTTTGCTGCTGCAGGCAGGGGTAGTTGACGATCATGGCGATGCTGAAGGCGATCATGAACAGCACCGGCAACGGCAGCGTACCGGCGATCAGGGCCACCATCAGGGCTGCGGTCAGGGCGCCGTTGAACCAGATCAGCTTCGGCCGGCGCGCTTCAGGGAACTGCGAGACGCTGATTTCGCTGTGATCGATGTCGTCGGTAGGCAAATGGAGTTCGCCCAAACGGGCCCGTTCGCGTTTGCCGTACATGTAGGCAATGGCCAGGATCGCCAACACACCGAAGACCATGGCCGGGATCATCGGCACGAAGATGTCCGAAGGGTCGACGTGCAGGGCGCTGGCGGCGCGGGCGGTGGGGCCACCCCAAGGGGTCATGTTCATCACGCCGCCGGCCAGGATGATCAGGCCGGCCATGATTCGCGGGCTCATGCCCAGGCGGCTGTACAGCGGCAGCATGGCGGCGCAGCAGATCATGTAGGTGGTGGCGCCGTCACCGTCGAGGGAAACCACCAGGGCCAGCACCGCCGTGCCGACCGAGACTTTCAGCGGGTCGCCCTTGACCAGTTTGAGAATCTTGCGCACGGCCGGGTCGAACAGGCCGGAGTCGATCATCAGGGCGAAATAGAGAATGGCGAACATCAGCATCACGCCGGTGGGCGCAAGCTTGCTGATGCCTTCGAGCATCATCGGGCCGATATGGCTGTAGAAGCCCCCGAACAGGGCGAACAGGATCGGTACCAGGATCAGGGCGATCAAGGCCGACAGGCGCTTGGTCATGATCAGGTACATGAACGAAATGACCATGGCGAAGCCGAGGAAGGTCAGCATGGCAGTACTCCAGGCGTGGCGCGGCGAAAGGAAAGTCGATTCGGGCGGATCAGCGCGTCAGGCGCTGCGCGGGGAGCAAGCGGGGGGGAACAGCGAAAAGGCGGGCACAGGAAAACATCGGTATCACCATTGTTGTTGTTGATTGGGCCGGGCGCGGAATATTCCGGGTGCCCTGGCTGACCGGTCTGCTGCCGGTAGTGGGGCTATCCTATGGGCGCAACCTTTCAGCCAGCTTTCGCCTGGGACAAGGCGACCGGAGGTCATGCCGATGCCGAACGTACTGGAGGGGGGCTGCCATTGCGGCGCCCTGCGCTATCGTCTGGAGGGCGAGTTGAGGGATGTCGCCCATTGCCACTGCTCGATCTGTCGGCGGGTCAGCGGCGGGCTGGTGGTAACCTGGCTCACCTTGCCCCGTGAAGGTTTTCGGTGGTTGGCGGGTACACCCGACCGTTATGTCGCCCCCGCCAGTTGCAGCCGCTACTTCTGCGGCAACTGTGGGGCGCATGTGGCATTGGTGACCACGCGCAGTCCGCAGAGCATCGATGTGACAGTGGGGACCCTGGACCACCCAGAGCGGGTGCAGGCCAGGCGGCATATCTGGACCAGCAGCCGTTTACCGTGGCTGCACCTGGATGAGGATCTGCCGGGGGAGGCGCAGGAGCGCCTATAGCGATGGGATGGCCAGTACAGGCGGTCACGGTAATTGCAGGCCGCCTGCGGCCTTGTGCAGCGCTCGCAGGTGCTCGCCAATTTGTTTCACGTTGGCTTCGACCGCTGCGATTTCCCTGGCCCGCGAAGGCTCTAGCAGCGCGCGCACTTCCTTGTCCAGGTCGGTGCTCAGGCGCAGCAGCTGGGCCTGCCGTTCGCGGCTGACCTTTTCCAGGTGCTCGCGCTCCTGCGGCTGCGGCAGGCCATAGCCCTTGGCCTCCAGCAGCTCCGCCGGGCGGCTGAGGAAGCCGCTGTTGGCGAGCATCTGCTGCAAGGTCTCGTTGGCCTTGGTGATGCTGCCATCCTTGAGTGCCGTGGCATTGAGGTAGCGCTGTTTGACCTCGTCCTGGGCCAGCAGTAGCTGGCGGCGCAGGCTGGCCTGCTCGAGCAGGAGCAAGGCCGCGCTGGTGCGCAGGTCGGCCTGTGGGAACCAGACACGGCGCTGCTCGGCATCCAGGGCCAGCCAGTCCTCGACCTTGTCCTGCTTGATCGGCAGTTGCTTTTTCAAGACGTCGAACATGGCCTGGTAGCGCTCGCGGTAGGAGTCGAAGCGATAGCCCAGGCGCAGGGCTTCGCGTGGGTCGTCGAGCACGCTGGTATCGGCCAGCCCGCGTCCCTTGAGCACCTCCAGCAAGCCGTTGGGCATGATGCTGTCCAGGTCGTTGAAACGCGGGTTGCCGGTACCGCTGCGCAGCAATTTCAACGACTCCACCGCACAGTTGTTGGACAGGAAGAAGTAGCTGCCGTCATAGCTCCAGTGCATTTCAGCCGCCTGGCGCACCACGCTTTCCACTTCCTGGCGGGTCAGCTTGAGCGGGATCGAGGCCAGGCTGCGTAGCTCGGTCTTGGTGTATTCGTCGATCACCTGGCTCAACGGCAGCACGAACAGCCGCGAGGGGTAGGCGCCGGTCAGGCCGTCCCAGCTGGACAGCTGCAAGTCGTTGACGAATGCCCGGTAGGACAGCACCAGGTGCTGGTCCAGGTCCAGCCGGCAATCCGGGCCGCGTGGTCGGCCGGGGGCGCAGATGACCAGGCGTAGCATGCTATGGCCCCAGCGGCTGACCCAGTTCTGGTTGGCCTCGGCCAACAGGTAGTCGACTTCGTAGACCCGCTCGGGGTCGATCTCGCCCAAGGGCTGGCGGGCGAAGTCGCTGCCCGCATTGAGGAACGGCAGGCCGCTGGCGCATGGGGTGTGCTGCGGTGCCCAGCCGAAGTGCTCGCTCAGGTATTGGTTCAGGGCCGGCCGGCGGCAGGCGTAGCTCGGGTCGAGAAGGAAATACTCCATGTTGACCGCGATGTATTCCTTGGGACTGCTCAGCTCGTAGCTGTCGGGGCTGCGCACGAACTGGCCGTTGTGCTGCTCGCGCTCGCCGCGCCGGCCGACGTACTGCGGCCAGCCGGCCAGATCGAGCAAGCGTGGGTCATCGCTCAAGGTGAAGCGCCGTTCTGCCTGGCCGCGGCACTGTTGCGGCAGGCCGATCTTGCCCAGGCTGCCTTGTTGGCGCTTGCAACGAGTGATCAGCTGACGCTCGGCGGCAGGCCACAGGCGCGCGCGGTCGTAGATGTGGGTCAGTTCATGGAGCACCGTGGCCAGCAGTTCCTGGCGCACCGTGCCGTGGGGGCGGCCGGTCTGCTCGCGGGCGGCGCTGCCATCGACCAGGCCGGGCAATAGGCGGCGGTTGAGGTCGAGCGTCGAGACCAAGGAGGCCTGGCCGTAGGCATCGGCAGGCATGTGCGCGTTCCAGCCGACCAGGATGTGCCGGTCCAGTTGCTGTTTGAAGCGCGGCGGAAGTTTCGCCATGGCCTCGTCGAGCAGGGCCTGGGTGGCCTGCTGCTGCTGAGGGTCGAGGCCGGTTGTCTGCAGCTCGAGCTGCAGATCTGCCAGAGCGGGCGTGCCGAGCAGCGTCAGGGCGCAGCCCAGCAGCCAGGCACGCACGCGCTTCACAGGGCGAGAATGGCTTCGGCCAATACCTGGTCGCTGGCGTCGCGCGCTTCGGGGACGCGCTGGCGAATGGTGTTGAAGGCGGCTTCGAGCTGGGCGCCCCGGATCTCGCCGCGGCTGGCGACAAAGCTGGCCGCGTCGTCGTGGGCTTGCTGCACGACCTTCGAATCGCGGATGGAGGTGGTGGTATCAGAGGTGAAATCGATCGAACGGCCAAAGGCACGGACGATGATATTGCTGGTGGCCACCAGGGTTTGTGCCTGGGCCAGGTCTGCCAGCAGCAGCATGCCGAGGGCGGCGGCAATCAGCGGTTTACGCATGGAGCATCTCCGGAGGATACGGGTATTCATTGGACGAGAATCGCTTCGGCCAGTTCAAGGTCGCCGACAGAATGATGCGGGTGGGCATGACGTAGCGAACTGAGGGCCGCCTGCAGGCGTGCGCCACGGATCAGGCCGTCTGTGGCGACGAAGGCCGCGGCATCGTCACGGGCTTGGATGACCAGTTTGCGATCGAACGGCGCGGTGGTCACCTGGCTGGTGACATAACCGCTGGCGACCAGGCTCTGGGTGGTGACATCCATGGCATGGGCGCTTCCCATGCCGACGAAGGCGAACAGCAATGGCAACAGATAACGCATGACTTTCGAGAGACGTTGGACGTGGACGGCGAAGGCTACCCCGGAAGCGCCGGCCAAGGCCAGCGTATCCGGGTTGGAGCGTCGTGGATCAGAGCGCCAGGATGGCCTGGGCCAGTTGCACGTCGCTGGCTTGCAGGCTTGGCTGCTGCTCGCGGATATGAATGAAAGCGCTTTCCAGCTTGGCGCCGCGGATGGCGCCTTCGCTGCCGACGAAGGTTGCGGCATCGTCACGGGCGGCCTGGACGATCTTGTCGTCTTTCAAGGACGAGGAGAGATCGGAAGTCGCGTCGGTGGAGGCGGCAACACCGCGCACGACCGCGTCAGTCGTGACGACGAAGCTGGAGGCGTTGGCAGTGCCGGCCAGGGCCAGCAGCAGGGCGGCGCCGATGAAATGGTTACGGGACATGGTCGTGGACTCCTGCGTAAGGGTCGTGGGGTGGTTCTGGTTATCGGGCGTCGCTCGGCTCGTCACGGTATTTGCCAAGCGGCTGAAGCGAAGCGTATCACGCGCCAGTGCAATGCAGCTCATCGACGACAGTTTTTGCGTAACTGTTTCGGTGCTAATTAGTTATTCGAAAACTGTATTGGTTCTGACTGTAAGCCCCATGCCAGACGTTTGGAAAACAAAAAGCCCGTCGCGGTCTCCCGCGACGGGCTTCAGGAATTCTGGGGTGCTGGCCGAGGCCAGCGAGCCCGGGCTTAGCGCCAGAACGGCTTGCTCAGCTCTTCGTAACGCTGCGACTCGCTGATACCGGCGTCGGCCAGCAGGCGGGCGTCCAGGCGAGCCAGCTGACGGCGGCTGGAGACGCGGCGCTGCCACAGCAGCAGGGTCGACAGGGCGCGCAGAGGCAGCGAAGCGTGGGAGGCTTGAGCGTTGTTTTCAAAAACCAGGTCGGAACTGAGGGTGCGTTCCATGATGTGTCATCCTTCCGCTTGTGGCGGCATTAGGTAGTGATTTAACTGATGCCAATGATCCTCCTCCGTCGTCCAGAACAGTAGATACAGTTCATCTGTATTGCGATGGCTCAGTTAACTGTTTAACCCGACTGTTGCACTTGAAATTGGCGCAACTGTACTGGTCAGCACTGATTTGGTGCATTTTTTAACTGTGAAGGAATCTGCGAGGCGGGAAGGCCGGTTATTTACCGGTACAGTTGAACAGTTTTTGGTAGTTTCTGTTCGGGCTGTTTTGAAACTGTGGTGGTCGTCTGTAGGAGCGGGCTTGTCCCGCGATCAAGGGCGAAGCCCTTGCCTGCCTAAAAACGTGATGGCAGGGCAGCCTAATCGCGGGGCAAGCCCGCTCCTACAGGGTTCAATCAAGACAGCTGTGGATCAGCTGGCGAGCATGCGTCCACTTTCTTCCAGGTTTTCGTGCCAGCTCAGCGCCTCGCGCAGGATGTGCGGGGTATGGCCGCCACGCTGACAGGCGCGGTCGAAGTAGTCGTTGAGCGCAGCGCGGTAGTCTGGGTGTACACAGTTGTCGATGATCGCCCGGGCACGTTCGCGTGGCGCCAGACCGCGCAGGTCGGCCAGGCCTTGCTCGGTGACGAGGATATCCACGTCGTGCTCGGTGTGGTCGACATGGCTGACCATCGGAACCACGCTGGAAATCGCACCGCCCTTGGCGATCGACTTGGTGACGAACACCGCCAGGTGGGCGTTGCGGGCGAAGTCGCCGGAGCCACCGATGCCGTTCATCATCTTGGTGCCGCAGACGTGGGTCGAGTTGACGTTGCCATAGATGTCGAACTCAAGCGCAGTGTTGATGCCGATGATCCCCAGGCGGCGCACCACTTCCGGGTGGTTGGAGATCTCTTGCGGGCGCAGCACAAGCTTGTCCTTGTAACGCTCCAGGTTGCCGAACACATCGGCATTGCGGCGCGTCGACAGGGTGATCGAGCTGCCCGAGGCGAAGCGCAGCTTGCCGGCGTCGATCAGGTCGAAGGTCGAGTCCTGCAGGACTTCGGAGTACATGGTCAGGTCTTCGAACGGCGACTCGATCAGGCCGCACATCACCGCGTTGGCAATGCTGCCGATGCCTGCCTGCAGTGGGCCGAGCTTGTTGGTCATGCGGCCTGCGTCCACTTCGCGCTTGAAGAAGTCGATCAGGTGATCGGCGATGGCCTGGGTCTCGTGGTCCGGTGGCAGCACGGTGGACGGCGAGTCCGGCTGGTCGCTGATGACGATGCCGACGATCTTCGCCGGGTCGATCGGAATGGCGGTGCTGCCGATGCGGTCATCCACCTTCACCAACGGGATCGGGGTGCGAGTCGGGCGGTAGGTGGGGATATAGATGTCGTGCAGGCCTTCGAGGTTGGCATTGTGCGACAGGTTGATCTCGACGATGACCTGCTTGGCGAAGATCGCGAAGCTAGCCGAGTTACCCACCGAGGTGGTCGGTACGATGTGGCCTTGTTCGGTGATCGCCACCGCTTCGATGACTGCGATGTCCGGCAGCTTGAGCTGCTGGTTGCGCAGTTGCTCGACGGTTTCCGACAGATGCTGGTCGATGAACATCACCTGGCCGTCATTGATGGCCTTGCGCAGGGTGCTGTCCACCTGGAACGGCATGCGCCGGGCCAGGACACCGGCCTCGGTCAGCTGCTTGTCCAGGTCGTTACCCAGGCTGGCGCCGGTCATCAGGCTGATCTTCAGGGGCGATTGCCTGGCGCGTTCGGCCAGGGCATGGGGCACGGCCTTGGCTTCGCCGGCGCGGGTGAAACCGCTCATGCCGACGGTCATGCCGTCCTGGATCAGGCCAGCGGCATCAGCCGCACTCATTACCTTGCTGTGCAGGGAGGACAAGCGGATACGATCACGGTACATGGATTGTTATCTCGGGCTACTGAAGCTACTGGAGCGCAGTCTAGAGATTTCACCCGGTGCCGTCCCGCGACCATGGTCGTAGGCGAAGGCTGGAAATAGAGCCGTTGATCTGGATCATCTAAATGCGAAGCCCCCGGGAAGGTCGTTCCCGGGGGCTGTTCAAGCGGGCTTGTCGGCGATGAGCTGCGAACTGCCCCGGGAGAGGCGTATTACTCGACCGCCTTGACCATGTCCTCGATCACCTTCTTGGCATCGCCGAACACCATCATGGTCTTGTCCAGGTAGAAGAGTTCGTTATCCAGCCCAGCATAGCCGCTGGCCATGGAGCGCTTGTTGACGATGATGGTCTTGGCCTTGAACGCCTCGAGGATCGGCATGCCGGCGATAGGCGACTTGGGGTCGTTCTTCGCAGCAGGGTTGACCACGTCGTTGGCGCCCAGCACCAGCACCACATCGGCCTGGCCGAAGTCGGCGTTGATGTCTTCCATCTCGAACACCTGGTCGTATGGCACCTCGGCCTCGGCCAGCAGCACGTTCATGTGCCCGGGCATACGACCTGCCACCGGGTGGATCGCATACTTCACGTTCACCCCGTTGTGGGTCAGCTTCTCGGTCAGCTCCTTGAGCGCATGCTGGGCGCGGGCCACCGCCAGGCCGTAGCCAGGAACGATGATCACACTGTCGGCGTTGCTCAACAGGAAGGTAGCATCGTCGGCCGAGCCGGACTTCACCGGGCGCTGCTCCTTGGAGCCGGCAGCTGCGCCTGCGTCTACATCAGCGCCGAAGCCGCCGAGAATGACGTTGAAGAACGAGCGGTTCATCGCCTTGCACATGATGTAGGAGAGGATTGCACCGGACGAGCCCACCAGGGAGCCTGCGATGATCAGCATCGAGTTGTTCAGCGAGAAGCCGATACCCGCCGCGGCCCAGCCCGAGTAGCTGTTGAGCATCGACACCACCACCGGCATATCGGCGCCACCGATCGGGATGATGATCAGCACGCCCATGATGAAGGCCAGGGCCAGCATCAGGGTGAAGGCGCTGTAATGGCCGGTGAAGGTGAACAGCAGGCCCAGTGCGATGGTGGTCAGGCCCAGGATCAGGTTCAGCTTGTGCTGGCCGGCGAATTGTACCGGTGCGCCCTGGAACAGGCGGAACTTGTACTTGCCAGACAGCTTGCCGAAGGCGATCACCGAGCCGGAGAAGGTGATAGCACCGATCGCAGCACCCAAGAACAGCTCCAGGCGGTTGCCGGTGGGGATCGGGTCGCTGATGCTGGCGACGATGCCCAGCGATTGCGGTTCGAGTACCGCGGCGATGGCGATGAACACCGCTGCCAGGCCGATCATGCTATGCATGAAGGCGACCAGCTCAGGCATCTTGGTCATTTCCACGCGCTTGGCCATGATCGAGCCTGCGGTACCGCCGATCAGCAGGCCGACGATCACGTAGCCGATGCCGGCGGTGGCCAACTCGGCACCGAGCTTATAGATGAGGCCGACAGTGGTGAGGATCGCGATCCCCATCCCGATCATGCCGAACAGGTTGCCCCGACGCGACGTCGTCGGGTGCGACAGCCCCTTGAGCGCCTGGATGAAGCAGACCGAGGCGACCAGGTAGAGAAGCGTTACCAGATTCATGCTCATGCTTACTTCTGCGCCTCGTTCTTGGTTTTCTTCTTGAACATTTCCAGCATGCGGCGGGTGACCAGGAAGCCACCGAAGACGTTGACCGCCGCCAGGGCCACGGCCAAGGTCCCCATCACCTTGCCGGCAGGGGTGACAGTCAGGGCGGCAGCCAGCATGGCGCCGACGATGACGATTGCGGAAATGGCGTTGGTAACGGCCATCAACGGCGTGTGCAGGGCCGGGGTGACGTTCCATACCACGTGGTAGCCCACATAGATGGCCAGCACGAAGATGATCAGGTTGTAGATGCCATGGGAAATCAGCATGTCTTCCATTGTCGTGCTCCTTAGCCGTTCTTGCGCACGACCTGGCCGTCGCGGCACATCAGGCACGCGGCGACGATGTCGTCTTCGAGGTTAATGACCAGCGCGCCGTCCTTGTCGAACAGCAGCTTCATGAAGTCCAGCAGGTTGCGTGCATACAGCGCCGAGGCGTCCGCAGCCACCTGGGCCGGTAGGTTGGTCGGGCCGACGATGGTCACGCCGTTCTCTACGACTACCTGGTCCGGTACGGTCAGCGGGCAGTTGCCGCCCTGGGCGGCAGCCAAGTCGATGACCACGGCGCCGGGCTTCATCTGCGCGACGGTTTCCGCGCTGAGCAGGGTTGGCGCCTTGCGCCCCGGGATGAGCGCTGTGGTGATGACGATATCGGACTGTTTGGCGCGCTCGTGCACCGCCTGGGCCTGGCGCTGCATCCAGCTGGCCGGCATGGGGCGGGCGTAACCGCCGACACCTTCGGCGCACTCGCGCTCTTCATCGGTTTCGTAGGGAACATCGATGAACTTGGCGCCGAGCGACTCGATCTGCTCCTTGACTGCTGGGCGCACGTCCGAGGCCTCGATCACCGCCCCCAGGCGCTTGGCCGTGGCGATGGCCTGCAGGCCAGCGACGCCAGCGCCGAGGATCAGCACGCGAGCAGCTTTCACGGTACCTGCGGCAGTCATCAACATAGGCATGAAGCGCGGGTAGTGATGGGCAGCCAGCAACACGGCCTTGTAGCCGGCAATATTGGCCTGGGACGACAGCACGTCCAGGCTTTGGGCGCGCGATGTGCGTGGCGCGGCCTCAAGGGCGAAGGCGGTAATGCCGCGCTCGGCCATCTTGGCGATCAGTTCGCTGTTGAACGGGTTGAGCATGCCTACCAGCAGGCTGCCGCTGTTGATCTGGGCAAGCTCCTGGTCGTTGGGCGCGACGACCTTCAACACCAGCTGCGCGCCGAATGCATCGGCAGCGTTGCCCAGGGAGGCGCCAACGGCTTCATAGGCACTGTCCGGAATGCTGGCGTTGAGCCCTGCCCCCCGTTGGACGGTGACCTGATGCCCCTGGCCAACCAGCTTCTTGATGGTTTCCGGGGTAGCGGCGACCCGCGTTTCGCCCGTCTGCGTCTCGAGAGGAACACCAATGTGCACGACTTTGTCTCCTGCGGTGACCTTTTGTCTTTGTTGAAACCAGTGCACTTCGGGTGGTGCATCTGGAGCGGCCGTTCAGCAACGAACCCGCCTGAATCCCGGGCGGGCCGAGCATTTTGCAGACGAACCGAAGGGGCTTCAACCGGTTCTGGAGCGATACGAAGCCAAAACTACAAGTCACCCTGTGACCGTATGTCGCAACGATTCGAAAGCAGCCCGTCAAATGCGGGCAATTCAGAGATTACGGCAAAATTTGCAATTTTTTGTAGGCGTTGCGCGGATACGTTCGTGGATGTCGCAAATAAACCCTGAAAGCCGCGTGGTTGGGAGGCTTGAGTGCATTTTTCAGATAAGCAGGAACAGTTTGTTTATTCGCGACAATTCCTTATATCTGTAGGTGTTTAAAATAATTGACTACAGAGTCAGGAATGAAGGTCGTCACGGTGGGTTGCGGTATAGCGTGCGGCCTGTTCTACCAGCCAGTCGCGGAAGGCCCGAAGCGAGGCGGATTCCACCTTGCGCTCCGGAATCATCAGGTAGTAGGCCTTGGCGCTGGTCAGGGCCTGGCGATTGGCGATGACCAGCCTGCCCTCCTCCAGCTCGCGCTGGATGAGGAACGGCGGAATCAGTGCAATGCCCATCTCATGCATGGCTGCCTGGGCCAGCATGGAGAATAGCTCATAGCGTGGGCCTGTCATGTCGCGTTCCACGGTCATGCCCAGCTTGCCGAACCATTGGCGCCAGGCGTAGGGCCTGGTGGTTTGCTGCAGCAGCGGCAACTCGGCGATGCGCTGTGCCTCCAGGCTGGCCTGCCCTCCCAACAGCGTCGGGTTGCATACAGGCACGGGGTTTTCGCCCATCAGCCGGTGGGACTGGGTGCCGGACCAGTCCGCGTCCCCGAAATAGATAGCGGCATCGAAGGCTGTATCGGCGAACAGGAACGGACGCGTGCGGTTGGTGAGGTTGACCGTGACTTCCGGATGACGCTGTTGGAAATCCTTCAACCGCGGCAGCAGCCATTGCGTGCCGAATGTCGGCACCACGGCCAGTTCGATCACGTTGGCGCCCTGCTGGCGCATCACCGACAAAGTGTCTCGTTCCACCGCGTCGAGTTGCGCAGCCACCTGGCGGCTGTAGGAAAGGCCGGCCTCGGTCAGCTTTACGCCGCGGCGAGAACGCCTGAACAGCTCGACATTGAGAAAGGCTTCCAGGCCGCCGATCTGGCGACAAACGGCCCCTTGCGTCAAGGCCAGTTCCTGCGCCGCCTTGGTGAAGCTCTCGTGGCGGGCGGCCGCTTCGAAGCAGACCAAGGCCGTGGTGCTGGGGATCTTGCGGCGCATGTACGTTAACCTCACTTCTCGGGCGTTGAATATGGCGTTTTGTACCATTTCGGAGTGAAAAAATATCACTAAAGCGTGCGCAATCCTCGTTTGTCCCCGCGGTTGATCAGGCCTAGGATCAAGGCACAAGATATTTTCGTTCCCATATTTCGAGGAATTCGCTCATGGCCGGTAAAGCAAGCTTCAACTGGATCGACCCGCTGCTGCTCGACCAGCAGCTCACTGAAGAAGAGCGCATGGTTCGTGACAGCGCCTATCAGTTCGCCCAGGACAAGCTGGCCCCACGCGTGCTGGAGGCCTTCCGCCACGAGCAGACCGACCCTGCGATCTTCCGTGAAATGGGCGAAGTCGGCCTGCTGGGTGCGACGATTCCGGCCGAGTACGGTGGCAGCGGCTTGAATTATGTGTGCTACGGCCTGATCGCCCGTGAGGTGGAGCGCATCGACTCTGGCTACCGCTCGATGATGAGCGTGCAGTCGTCGTTGGTGATGGTGCCGATCAATGAGTTCGGCAGCGAAGCGCAGAAACAGAAATACTTGCCCAAGCTGGCCACCGGTGAGTGGATCGGCTGCTTCGGCCTGACCGAGCCCAACCATGGTTCCGACCCAGGCTCGATGATCACCCGTGCACGCTCGGTCGACGGCGGCTACCGTCTGACCGGCAGCAAGATGTGGATCACCAACAGCCCGATCGCCGACGTGTTCGTGGTCTGGGCCAAGGATGATGCCGGCGATATCCGCGGCTTCATCCTCGAGAAGGGCTGGGAAGGCCTGAGCGCTCCGGCCATCCATGGCAAGGTTGGCCTGCGTGCGTCGATCACCGGTGAAATCGTCATGGACAACGTGTTCGTGCCGCAAGAGAACATCTTCCCCGAAGTGCGAGGCCTCAAAGGCCCGTTCACCTGCCTGAACTCGGCCCGCTATGGCATCTCCTGGGGCGCGCTGGGTGCGGCCGAGGCGTGCTGGCATACCGCTCGCCAGTACACCCTGGACCGCAAGCAGTTCGGCCGCCCGCTGGCGGCCAACCAGCTGATCCAGAAGAAGCTGGCCGATATGCAGACCGAGATCACCCTGGCCTTGCAAGGCTGCCTGCGCCTGGGCCGGATGAAGGACGAAGGCACCGCAGCAGTGGAAATCACCTCGATCATGAAGCGCAACTCCTGCGGCAAGGCCCTGGATATCGCGCGCATGGCTCGCGACATGCTCGGCGGCAATGGCATCTCCGACGAGTTCGGTGTGGCCCGTCACCTGGTCAACCTCGAGGTGGTGAATACCTACGAAGGCACCCATGACGTCCATGCGCTGATCCTTGGCCGCGCCCAGACCGGCATTCAGGCGTTCTACTGATCGGAGGAGCCTGCCATGGGGGCGCTATCACATTTGCGGGTGCTGGACCTTTCGCGCGTGCTGGCGGGGCCTTGGTCCGGCCAGATCCTCGCCGACCTTGGGGCCGACGTGATCAAGGTCGAGCGCCCTGGCACGGGTGATGACACCCGCTCCTGGGGCCCGCCCTTCCTCAAGGACGCCCAAGGCGAGAACACCAGCGAGGCGGCTTATTATCTGTCGGCCAACCGCAACAAGCGGTCGGTGACCATCGACTTCACCCAGCCGGACGGCCAGCGCCTGGTGCGCGAGTTGGCGGCGAAGTCGGATATCGTCATAGAGAACTTCAAGGTAGGTGGGTTGGCCGCCTATGGGCTGGACTACGAGAGCCTGAAAGCGGTCAACCCGAAGCTTATCTATTGTTCGATCACCGGGTTCGGGCAAACCGGGCCTTATGCCAAGCGTGCGGGCTATGACTTCATGATCCAGGGGCTGGGTGGGCTGATGAGCCTGACCGGGCGCCCCGAGGGTGACGAGGGGGCTGGCCCTATAAAGGTTGGCGTTGCCTTGACCGACATCCTGACCGGGCTCTACTCGACGGTCGCGATCCTGGCGGCTCTGGCCTATCGTGACCAGACTGGCGTCGGTCAGCATGTCGATATGGCGCTGCTGGATGTGCAAGTAGCCTGCCTGGCGAACCAGGCGATGAACTACCTCACCACGGGCACGCCGCCTCGGCGCCTGGGCAATGCACACCCGAACATCGTGCCTTATCAGGACTTCCCGACCGCGGATGGCAATTTCATCCTCACCGTGGGCAACGATGGTCAGTTCCGCAAGTTCGCCGAAGTAGCCGGGCAGCCGCAGTGGGCGGATGACCCACGCTTTGCCACCAACAAGCAGCGGGTTGCCAACCGTGCCGAACTGATTCCATTGATTCGCCAGGCCACGGTGTTCAAGACCACGGCCGAGTGGGTCAGCGAATTGGAAAAGGCCGGCGTGCCCTGCGGGCCGATCAACGACCTGGCGCAGATGTTCCAAGACCCGCAGGTGCTGGCCCGAGGCTTGGCGCTGAATATCGCCCACCCGCTTGCGGGCAGTGTGCCGCAGGTGGCGAGCCCTATTCGGTTGTCCGAAACACCGGTGGAATATCGTCAGGCCCCTCCTTTGCTGGGTGAGCATACCAATGCGGTACTGGAGGAGGTGTTGGGGATGGATGTCGAGGCGGTACAGCGCTTGCGGGGGGCTGGGGTGCTGTGAACTGCTGGTAGCTATAAGCAGCGGGAAGGCCGAAAGGCTTTCCCGTTTTGTTTTTCGGCGATATTAAAGTTTTTTGAAAATAACGGTTGACGTGCCGTTTCAGAGGCCTATAATGCGCCCCACTTCCGACGCAGTCGAAACGAAAAACTCCTTGAGATTCAATTGGTTGAACGCTTCAGGTAGTATCGGAAGGCTTCGGTCTCACAGATCGACAGCGGTGAAAAAAGGCAGTTGACAGCAGGTTTTAACGCTGTATGATTCGCCTCCCGCTACGAGAGATCGCAGCGAGTTAAGCGGTTGAAGTTGAACGAAAAACTTCAAAATAAACGCTT